>JAOQAL010000580.1 GCA_025963615.1 Chitinophagaceae bacterium
CACTGATGTCTTGTTCACTTAGCACAGCACCGGTTGGATTATTGGGAGAATTCAGCATGATCATCCGGGTTTTCGGATTGATTTTCTGTTTTACTTTGTTCCAGTTTATTTTATAGTCGGGAAAATCAAGATTAATACGGACAGCAATAGCTCCATTAACTTCCACATTGGGGATATAACTATCATAAGCTGGTTCAAAGACAATTACTTCATCACCAGGTTGCAGTATGGTGGTGAGTGCAGTATAAATGGCATAGGTGCCTCCGGGAGTAATGGTTATCTGGGTATCAGGATTGATCTTTGTTTTATACAGGGATTCCACTTTTTCGGCAATGGCTTCCCGCAGTGGCATATAACCTTGCATGGGAGTATATTGATTAAAGCCGTCTTTCATCGCTTTACTAACCAGGGATGTTAATTCCTCACTCATTGGAAAATCAGGAAATCCCTGGCCAAGATTAATCGCCTTGTACTCGGTAGCAAGAGCACTCATCACGGTGAAGATGGTGGTGCCAACATCGGGAAGTTTACTTTTAATAACAGGAGCCATAAGCAAAACAAATAAAAAAGACGGATTCGGGAAATTATAATAATTTAAGAGGGGAATGCCAGATGCTGGGTTTCCAGATACTGGATGGTGGATAATATCTTAAAATAGACATGACAAAAGAGGAGATTATATTAAGGCTTGATAGCGGATATAAAGAGTTTACTGGTTTTATAACTGCTCTCAATGAAAAGGACCTGATGCATGCGCCAGTTGGTAAATGGAATGCCGGCCAGCAATTGGATCATCTTATCAGAGCCGTTTCACCCTTATCCACAGGGTTGATGCTTCCGAAATTTATCCTCAAAATGGTTTTCGGGAAGGCAAACAGGGCTTCAAAAAGTTATGAAGAGCTGGTAAAAAAATATTTGGAAAAACTGGACCGGGGTGGTAAAGCCTCAGGCAGGTTTATTCCGAAGCAAATAGATCCTTCGCAAAGACAAAAATCTATTAATCATCTTTTAAGATTGGTTACCCGTCTTGGGGAAAAAATAGACAACTATTCAGAAAATCAACTGGATGCTTATACATTACCCCATCCGCTATTGGGCAAATTAACGATACGGGAAATGATGTATTTCACCATCTATCATGCGGAACATCATCTTGAACAAGGGAAGAAAAATATTGTAAAGTAGAACCTATTTCCGGCTCCTGATTCGTACCACTTTTTGTTTCATTCTCTTTTCCCGTTCTGTAATGGAATTGTTGGGCAGGCCCATGATCACACCACGGCAATGGGCTGTTCCGCAATTACAATGAAAGGGCTCCATACTTTTATCAAGGAATGTGGCATAGTCAAGAGTCAATTCTTCCCCAGCCTGTATGGTTCTTAAAGCGAAAAGATTGAGGCCATCATATACGGTGTTGGCATCACAGCTGTGATTTTGCGGCGCCCAGCCAGAAGGATCTTCATCCCAAAGTAGAAAAACTTCATTACTTACCGGATAGGCATAGCGGCGGAACATTTCCTTTTCATCTACACCCCAGTTTTTTTCAACATGCCTGCGGGTTACCATCCGTTGCGACTTTTCTTCTCCTTTAAAAATAACTTCGCCATGCAGGATATTGCGGTTGGCATAGATACCAAATCCTGCAATAGAGTTACCCTTCATGACGTACGCTTTTTTACTACGCTGATGCCGGGCAATACCCTCGGCTATGATATGCCGGAGAAAACCGGACTGGCCGATTCCATCATATTTCAATATAAAATCAGCAGAACCTTCGTAACCATCCGTATAAAAAACAGAGCAGGTAAAGTTTATTTCTAGAAAATAGATTTCATTCTTATCATTCACCCTGAAATCCAATCTTGCATACCCCAGGCCATTAAAACCTTTAAAGATCCTTTCGGCGGCTAAACGAAGTTCTATATCCAATATCGGGTCCGCGCAGGGTACATTGCAATCCGGGTGAAGCTCCGAGGTTTTTAACGCGTATGTTTTAAATTCACGTCCTTCGGGAAAAAGATATTCAACTGGTTTGAAGACCGTACAACTTTTTTCGGCCGTGTTGGCGGCGACCAATACCGTGAACTCCCTGCCCGCAACATACTCTTCTACCAGCAAGGGTCCATATTCTTCAATAATGGAGGCGGCCTTGACAATCAGCTCATCCTTGCTATTGACCAACGAATGTTCATCCACACCCAGGCTGTCGCCTGCTTTGGCTGGTTTAACAAAAAGGGGGAATCGAAGGTATTTTACCGCATCATGGATATCCTCCATTCTTTCAAGTAACGCATAGGCCGGTATTTTAACACCTTCACAATGCGCCACATATTTCATCAACTCTTTTGGCGGATCATATAATTTAGTCGTTGGGCCGGTAAACGGAAGGTTCAGCAGTTCCAGGGTATAGATTACATCAATAGACGGAACTTCCCATTCCAGGTAACCTTCACAAAGATTGACGAAGATGTCATAATTCTTTTTGCTTAATTCCTTTAACTGTTTATAGGTCGTCAGTTTATTCAGGAATACATTGTCCACTTCATCACCAGGGAGCAGTTGTGAAAGTATGCGGGGCGGGTCATAATACTGATAATCTACTGCGGAAGTGGAGTAGTCGGGTTGTAATACACAGATCTTCATGCGTTTTTTTTAATTGCTTTTGCCACATGGAATTCACCCTTAAATTTTCAGCGCTTCAAAAAAGACAGCGCGTAAATTTTAGGGCTCATTTCATCAGTGGTTGTTTATATTGGCCTGGTCTGTTGTATTATGCGAAATGCAATAAACAGATCAGGATGAAACTTGTTGTTGATGAAAGCGCCGGGCGATAGCTTCTTCTATTACTTCCAATACCAATTGGGTAAATGATTTTCCGGAAACACGGAGTATGGCACCGATAGAAGTATAATCTTCATCTTCGCTCAACCCGCATTGGGCATTTACTTCAAGCATGTATAAATTTCCTGTCTGTGAGTCCATTCTTATATCCAATCTTCCATAACCCTGTCCGCCAACAGCACAATAGGCGTCGAGAGTTAATTGTTTGAGTTTACCCATCAGGCTGGCATCGGGTAGGAAGTACTCATAAAAATTTTCGTTACCTGGCATCGGGGTTTCATCTTCATAAATTTCCCATAACCGGTCAAAGGATAGGATTTTTTCTTCTTCGGGCAGCGATTTATGAAAGATCCTTTCAACGGGCTCATATATAATACAACCGTCCGGGTTATTGCAGGAGCCGACAATTAGCGTAGTGAATTCAGGTCCCTTGATAAACTGCTCAGCAAATAAACCATCAGCCAGGAGGTTCCAACCATGATAACCGGACTTCAATTCCTTTACCCGGGTCATCAGGTCGGTCGGATTGCTAACTACATTTTTTACGGATAATCCCATGCTGCCACCGGAAACAGCAGGCTTAATAATTAATGGAGTGCCCAATTTCTTGCAAAGGCCCCGGTAAGATTTGTCTGAACCATTAACCAATCCCCAGTTGGCGGTAGCCACTCCAGCGGTATCGAACGCCTTCTTCATGGGAATTTTGGAGGTGGTAATTTCGTAGTAATACGCGTCGGATCCGGTATAAATTAAATTATATTTATCAAGTTCATGAATCACCGAAATTCCGGGAGTACCATTGACTTCATCACCATCGCATAAATTAACTACCAGTGGGAGGATTCCATTGGAGGAAGAAGCAATGGCATAA
>JAOQAL010000611.1 GCA_025963615.1 Chitinophagaceae bacterium
GAATATTTTTCCTACTCTTATCATTCACCTATGTGTTAGTCTATGTGTCTATGAATCTCCTATGTAGTTCAATATAAAAAGGCCCATAAAGACACAGCTCCCATATATTTTTTTGTTCTCCTTGTTATTATGATAAAAAAATTACCTTGACGCCTATCGGGAATTCTTTTTTGCCAAGAAAAAAAGAAAGAAAAGAAAAGTTGAATGTTCTTCTTCTTAGCATTGAAAACGGAACACAGTATTGAAGAGATAAAATGTAATGAATATAAAATTTAATAAGAAAAAGAAATTCACTGTGACCACTACTTCTATTTGCACTCTGAAGTAAACTATGAAAGCAATCCCGGCGGAGGCCCACCTGCTGGTTTGGATTTATCTTCGGGCAAGGGTATGAATTCTTTATTGTCATTGGGAGGGAGAATGATACGCCCCTGTTTCCAATCTTCTTTTGCCTGCTCAATGCGCTCTTTGCGGGAGGAAACAAAATTCCACCAGATGAAACGTTCTCCTAATGGCTCACCGCCAAGCAACATTAGGGTGGCATTTTCTTTTGCTGTAATAACGGGATCAACCCCCTTGGTAAACACCAGCATCTGTCCCACCTGGTAGCTATTGCCGCCTGTTTCTATACTTCCTTTCGTTATATAAATCGCCCGTTCTGAATGTTCTTTTGGTAATCCCAACCGGGTACCTGCTTCCAACGTCACATGCAAATAGAACAAGGGTGAATTTGTTTTTACATTGTTGTTGAGCCCATAGGCATTACCAGCAATCAATCGCATCCAGATGCCTTTCTCCGCAAAGATGGGTAATTGGCCGGGTTGATAATTGGTAAAAGACGGAGAGGCTTCTTCATCTTTTTCAGGCAAGGCCACCCATGTTTGTATCATTTCCAAACCACCACCGGCCAACGCTTTCGGATCTTCAAAACGTTCGGAATGTGCAATGCCACTGCCAGCCGTCATCCAGTTGACCTCACCTGGCTTGATGATCTGTTCTACGCCAAGGCTATCCCGATGAGTGACCTGCCCGCCGAACAAATAACTTACCGTCGATAACCCGATATGGGGATGCGGCAACACATCTAAGGAACTGACCGTTTGCGGGGGGTCCTTTACAGGTCCGGCATGATCCATAAAAATAAAAGGACCGACCATTCTCCTAAGGCGGAAAGGAAGAATGCGCCGGACATCAAGATGAGCACCGATAGATGCTTTACGTGCTTCAATGACAAGATCAAGCATGGATTGTATGTGCTGTTGTTTGCCTGCAAATTTATTACATATCTATGTAAAAATTCCCGGGATTCCCGGCACACCCGATATAATTGCATTTTCTCTAAAATGCTTTAACTTTTCAGTATGGTTTTCAAATCTGTTCTAATCACTGGTTACATTTCTCTTCATTGTGCCATCAATGGAAATGGTCAGTCCTTTTTTGCATCGCAGGTTATTGACAGTACGATAACAATTGGCTACGGCCTCTCATTAGCTGATGTAGATGGCGACGGAAAGACGGATATCTTATTGGCCGATAAAAAACAATTTGTGTGGTACCGGAACGGTGACTGGAAAAAATTTTTAATGGCTGAAAACCTTACGGAACAGGATAACGTATGCATCACGGCAAGAGATATTGACGGTGACGGTAAGGCCGAAGTGGCCGTAGGGGCTCAATGGAATCCTGGTGAAACCAGTAATGATGAACAATCAGGGGCTGTCTATTATCTGATCCGTCCTGTCGACCCAACACAATTATGGAAGCCGGTAAAACTACATCATGAGCCTACCGTTCACCGGATGCAATGGGTGAGATCCAACACCGGTAAGTTTTACCTGGTGGTGGCGCCGCTTCACGGAAGGGGCAATAAAAATGGAGAAGGAACGGGTTCGAAAATTTTAGCTTATCATTTTTCGGCAAACCCTGAAAGTGAGTGGACTATTGACACGCTTGAAGGTGACATGCATCTGACGCATAACTTTTTCAGGATAGAAAAGACAAATGGCTATAATCTCTATGTGGCGGGTAAAGAAGGAATCATGCTACTGCAGGAAAGTGGCAAACAAATGATACGGAACAAATTACCCTTGGAGGGAATGAACCGGGGTGCCGGTGAGGTTGTGGTCGGGAAATTATCAAACGCTGAAAATTTTCTTGCAGCCATTGAACCTATGCACGGCAATGAGCTGGCCGTATACATTCATAATTATGCGGTAAGAATTTTATTAGACAGCAGTTTAAAAGAAGGTCACGCTATTGGATCGGCTGATTTCCTGCATCGGGGATCTGACCAGCTATTGGCAGGCTGGCGTATGCCTGATAAGCAAGGAAAGGTTGGAATAAAATTGTATGCCCCAAAAGATAAAGACGGAAAAAATTGGGAATCATTTTGGGTTGATGAAAACGGCATGGCCTGCGAGGATCTTAAAATAGCGGATCTGAATGCAGATGGTAAACCGGATATTGTAGCTTCCGGAAGGGCTACGCGGAATGTGAAGATTTACTGGGGGAGGTGAGAGGAGAGATGCTGGATGCTGGATATCTATAAAAAAGTCGAGGCTGTCTCATCAGGAATATTTCGCGCAAAGGTCTCAAAGAATGCAAAGAGATGAACTGTTAAGAATCGAGCTTTACTTTCTCAACACCTCTGCGGGCTTACTTTAAAATTACACTATTGAGAATGCCTCGTCCTGGCAAGTATATAAAAGTAATCGCGTTAGCCCAGGTTCTTGCCGGTAACGCCTGCCTAGCCAAATCTACGCTGACCTGTATAGCGCTCTTAGGATTTATTCATAACCATGTATAGCTATTCCAGGACGAGTCAATATGATCAGGAGCGGACGGCCTTTGTATCGAAAACGGACAGCTTTTTATGCGAATTGACATTTAATTAATTTATTCACAGATAGTTCCGTAAGTGGCATTGTCTTGGTTCCTATGCTGATCAAATCGTGTTTTCATGATCAAAAGTTATATCAAAACTGCTTTTCGTTTCCTACTAAAGAACAAAACCTTCAGCTTCATCAATATTTTTGGATTGACTGTTGGTACGCTATGTTGCCTCTATATTGTGTTATTCGTATCCGAGCAATACAGTTATGACAAGCAGCATGCTGGCGCCATCTACCGGGTCAACCAGCATTTTATAAACAAAAACGAAGGCAAGGATCACTATGCGGCCACGGTGGTAGCGCCTGTAGTACCGCTGATGAAAAAAGATTTTCCAGAAGTCGAGCAATTTACCCGGGTGGTGCCATTCCTGGGTGTAGATAAACATCTCTTACGATATCGCGATAAGGTGTTGTATGAAAAAGATGCGGCCTATGTGGATTCCACTTTTTTCACCGTATTTAATTACCATTTTCTGTCAGGCAGTCCATTGACGGCTTTGGCTGAGCCTTATTCCATCGTTTTACTAAAACCAACAGCAGACAAATTATTTGGAACTGAAAATCCCGTCGGCAAACGGATTACGATTGATAATGTCAATGGTAAATCTGACTATACCGTAAAGGCTGTGATAGATGAAAGCCTTGGCAAATCGCATTTGCATGCCAATATATTTATCACGATGAATAGTGGTGATGTTGGTGATTACATGCTTCACACAGACTCGTGGACAAGAAATGGCTATGTGTCATCCTATGTCAGGCTCCGGCCCGGAACTAATTTGGCACAACTGGAAAAAAAATTTCCAGCGTTTATAGATAAGTATGCAGGTGAACAGGAAAAAACGATCGGCAACGAATTACACTTCTTCCTGCAACCCTTGCGCACAATACATGTCACGACGGGTCTTGAAAGTTACCAGTTCACTAATCCCGTAAGCCCGGAATTCCTGACCATCCTATTGATCATCGCGGTACTTATACAGATTATTGCCTGTATCAATTTTATGAATCTTTCTACTGCCCGCGCTTCCAAAAGGGCAAAAGAAGTTGGTATCCGAAAAGTTATTGGCGCGGAAAGGCGGGATCTTGTAAAACAATTCCTGGGTGAATCTTTTTTATTAACCATTATCGGCGTTTTATTAGCCTTGCCTTTACTCCTGATTGCCATGCCGTATATCAATCAAATTACAAGGGCTGATATACAATTATCGTTTTTCAGCGATTACAGGCTTTGGATATTAATTGCTTCTCTTGTAATCATCACAGGTCTTGTGGCCGGTAGTTATCCGGCTTTTTACCTGTCAGCTTTCAAGGCGATTAAGATTATTAAAGGAAATTTTACCAGCCATATTTCTGCGGCAGGTATCCGCCGTTCACTTGTAGTCTTCCAGTTCGTACTGTCCCTTATACTGATCACCGGCGTTATTATTATTTACAGCCAACTGAATTATATAAAAAATAAAGACCTGGGTTTTGACAAAAACCAGAAGCTTATATTTTCTTTTTATACCGGGGATGCCATAGACCAGCTACCGGGTTTTATGAATGATCTCCGGGGTCTCTCCGGGGTTAAAACGGTTAGCAATGCAAGCCAATACCTAAGCAGTCCGGTGTTTTACTCCAATAGCTTCTTTCTGCGTGGACAAAAAGAAAACGAAGCAAAAAACACGGAGTTTATTATAACCGATGAACATTTTGTAAATGCAAACGGCATCAAACTTGTAAATGGCAGAGATTTCCGGCCGACTGACTCAGCGAAGGTGATGATCAATGAAACCTATGCCAGGCAACTTGGATTAACTTCCGCCACGGCTGTCGGCACTTACCTCTACGATAACCAAAACCGTGTGGAAGAGATCGTCGGGGTGATGAAAGATTTTAATTACAGCACCCTTCATAAGGATGTAGCTGCATTTCTTATCTGGATGCGCAAACCTAAAGACGATGTCTGGCCAAACGTTATTGTAAATACAAACACAACCAACTATAAAAGCCTGCTTGCGAAGATAGAAACCCTCTGGCATAAGGATATTGCCGGAACCCCCTTCTCCTATGCATTTTTAGATGAGCAGGTTGGCAAACAATATGAAACTGAAATCACGTTATCGCGCATCATTAATTCATTTACCCTGATGGCGATCGTGATCTCCTGCCTCGGCTTGTTTGGTCTGGCGGCTTTCAATGCAGAACAACGCAGCAAGGAGATCAGCATCCGCAAAGTATTGGGTGCAAGCATGCCAGGGATTGTTCAATTGTTATCGAAGGATTTTTTAAAACTTATTATCATAGCCTTCATCATTGCAGTGCCTATATCCTGGTGGACCATGAACCAGTGGCTGCAGGCGTTTGCATACAAGATAACTATTACCTGGTGGATGTTTGGCATTTCGGGGCTGGTAGTAGTTTTCATTGCGCTGTCCACAGTGAGTTTCCAGGCATTAAAAGCCGCTATTGTGAACCCGATTGAAAGTCTGAGGACGGAATGAAATTAATTAGCATGGTAAGATCAACCTGTTGGCATAAATTTTTCCAGGTTAGCCGCGAAAATCATCTCTTTGTAAGATCAACTCATGACCAGGATTTTGTTTGCGGGCCTTAAGCTGTAGATATGAAATCTGATTACAAATCTATTCTGCCAATTTTACGGATACAATATCCCTAATACCGGCTCTGCCATAAAATCGCCGCCGGGGTAATGTTGGGTATAATCAAGGTTTAGCCAGATGCCATCCTTGTCTTCATGATAATGTAGCTCATGTCCTTTACTTTCAGCAACAAATAATTGCTCCCTTACGATGTAATTGATTCTTTCCAGCGCATTTTTATTTCCGATAAATAGTTCGGGATAAATATGGGCTGTGGTATGAACCAGCCGGGCCTGCCCCCCTATTGCTTTGATACAGGATGCCATTAATACAGCATGATCATCGCAATCACCCGCCAGCAGTTTGGTTGATTCACTTGCTTTAGCAAAATATTCGGTGTTCTGCGGATCATCTACATAATTCCAGTTTGAATTTATTTTTTTAAACACCGCAAAGCATTGTATTTGTTTTCTTAAATCAAAATTCTTTTGTTGCGCCTCTTTAAAAAATTCATTCGTGGCCGATATTGCGAAATTTCTTACCGCAGGATTATTATAATCCATGGCACTCAGCAGTTCCTGCTGGCGGGGGACCGCTTCTTTGCCCGTAACGCTGAGTTTCTCTGCATTAAGATCGTGCTGCAAAGAAAAAACAAAAGCCCGCCCGTCCCGATACACCTCCGCGAAGCCATATTTTCCGGTATACGTTCCGTAGGCAAGCCATACAAGGGCTGCGAGGAAACCAAGCGTAATAATTGTTCTGAACAAACGCAATACAAGCAACAGCAGGCCAATGAGAATGACGAACAGGAGGATCCTGTCCAGGTGAAAAGGCAAACCAATTTCCGGCAATTGATGATGAGCCATAATAAATAATGGCACAGCAAGAAGTAATCCCAGGAAACCTACCAGTATATCACCAAATGAACTATGACCGGATTCATTACCCATATCATGTTGCTTAAAATGTTATTCGAAAATAAACACAAATAATCCCTTATCGATTATAAGGGATTATAACATTTTCATAATTTCTGAGGCAACAGGTCTTATTCCACTTTCTTAACGCTTCCCGCGCCGGTTACTTTCTGACTTACACTGGCACTGCCTTTATATTTTACACCGGCGGCGCCACTTACATCCACATTTAATTTTACACTCGCATATACTTCCGCGTCGCCTGCCCCGGAAATATCTACATCTACATTTTCGGCCAGCAACCCAAAACATTTAAAACTGGTGCTGCCACTGCCACCCGCAGTAAAATCCTTTGTTTCCCCTTTAATTTCAATATTGCAGGCGCCTGACAAATCGGTAATTACTTTCGGAGCTTTCAGGTCAAGCTTACCATCGCAGGAACCACTCATGTCCAGGTCGATAGCCTCAGAAGATACAATCTGGTTTTCACTATAAATATCACAGGCGCCGGATGTTTCAAACTTGTTAAACACAGGCGATGAAACATATACTTTAATGTCCCGGCTTGGCCGCAGGTTGAAACCATTCTTACTGCGCACCACTAATTTATCGCCTTCCGTGAAAACTTCGATATACTCCAGCAGGTTTTCATCCGCTTCAATCCTTACTGACCGTGTTGCATCCTGTTTGACATACAAATCAATTGACCCGCTGACATCTACACTATTAAATTGGCCGGGGGAGCGACTTTCCGTTTTTAAATTACCGTCCCCGGTTATGCGCTTGCCAAATATTCCACGACATGATGTAATTATAATTGCGGGAAAAAATAAAAGAAATAATAGCCGTTTCATTTGTATGTTTTTTATGGTGATTTAGTCAGGTGGAATAACGAAATCATTTGCACTCTTCAACTTTGATACTTTTCATCGATCCGGCCGCTATCGTCATCAACGGGTGATAACCATGGCATAGCCCCGGATTTTGACAGGGCAAAGATGCGGTATAATTTATTTTGGATCAGAAAACAGGTTGTGTATTTAATTCGACTGACTCACGGCCCCGCTGCCGTGTATGGCTGAATTGACCTGTGGCGCACCTTTATAATTAACATCACCACTGCCATATATCTCAGCATCCAGTTTCAGGGAGGCCGACACGTCGGTATTGCCACTTCCATGTACAGTGGATCTTACCGTTTCGGCTTTCAGGTCATAGGCCCTTATATCGCCACTGCCATTAATTTCTGATGAAAAATCTTTTGTTTCACCACCTAAGGTAATATTGCCGCTTCCTGATATGTCTGCGTCAATGCCCGGGCTGTCCAGATCCAGTTTAATATCCCCACTGCCACCCACGGTAACTTGTGTTTTATTACTGTCCTTAAATTTACCATTACTGGTAATATTACCGGATCCCTGGGTTTTAAAAACATTCAATACGGGTGCTGTTACATATACCGTTGCCGATGTATAATTATAGCTACCAAAGCCCTCTTTAAAATGAACAATCAGCGAGTTGTTCACTACCTCCGTGACGATATAAGGAAGAATATTCTGATCACTCTCCACCACCAGGTTATAATCACCAGGGATTACCACGATGTCTATGGACCCATGCGTTTCAACCCCCGAAAATCCGGATATTGTTCTTTGATCTTTAGTCAAATTTCCATCGCCCTTTATTTTATTACGTTCAATAAAACGGCAGGAGCCAAAGACAACAGAAGTCATTAAAGCAAAAAAGAAAATGAGTTTCATATTACCGGTTTTAAGTTATTATAAGGGTCTGATGGGTCACCCGTCAGTCTGGTGACGTAAAGATATGGGACTATGAATGTTCAAAAAAGGTTACAGTTTAAGGAAATTAAGGGAAAGAACGGGTAGACGGGCATGGCAAGTGGAAAGTTCCGACGGAGGACGGGTGGAACAGCACTTTCCAAACTCGCCTCCGATTAATTACCTTCGCAGCACCATGGTTGAAAAAATTCTAATCCTTGATTTTGGTTCCCAATATACTCAGTTGATTGCCAGGGCAGTACGAGAAGCCAATGTTTTTTGTGAAATCATTCCTTATCAGAAACCATTTGAGCTGGATGCCGGTCTTAAAGGCATTATTCTAAGCGGTTCACCTTTTTCGGTAAACGATGAAAGGGCGCCGGATGTGAATGTTCAAAGCTTTATTAAACAGGTACCGGTTCTTGGTGTGTGTTATGGCGCTCAGCTTACCGCAAAAAGGTTCGGCGGTAAGGTAGAAAAAAGCAATAAAAGAGAATATGGCCGCGCTATTTTGCATCTGCAAAAAGATGATGACGTATTGTTGAAAAATATTTCCAAAACCTCGCAGGTCTGGATGAGTCATGCTGATACCATCCTGGAGCTGCCCAAGGGTTTTGAATTGCTGGCAACAACGGAGAGTATCCCGATTGCCGCTTTTAAGAAAAATGGTACTGACGCAAAACCTTTATATGGATTGCAGTTTCATCCTGAAGTATACCATTCCACAGAAGGCAAAAAAATACTCCATAATTTTTTAGTAAATATCTGTGGCTGCAGCCAGGACTGGACGCCCGCCCATTATATAACAGATACCGTTGCCGCACTGAAAAAACAGATCGGTAACCGCAAAGTGATCATGGCTTTAAGTGGCGGAGTCGATTCAACGGTTGCTGCTACGTTAATACACCGGGCGATTGGTGGAAACCTTTTTGGAATTTTTGTCGATAATGGTGTGCTGCGCAAGAATGAATTTGAAACCGTGCTTGCCACGTATGCTAAACTGGGATTAAATGTAAAAGGCATAGACGCAAAAAAACGTTTTTATGAAGAGCTGGCAGGAAAATCGGATCCGGAAGCCAAACGAAAAGCAATCGGGAAACTGTTTATTGACATTTTCCAGGAAGAAGCAAAAAAACACGAAGACATTGAATTGCTTGGACAGGGTACTATTTACCCTGATGTGATAGAAAGTATCTCAGTCCATGGTCCCTCGGTTACTATCAAATCGCATCATAATGTAGGCGGTCTTCCCGAAAAAATGCATTTGAGTTTAATAGAACCTTTGCGTTTTTTATTTAAGGATGAGGTAAGAAAAGTAGGCCGCGAATTAGGTATCCCTTCTGAAATGATTGAGCGGCATCCTTTTCCCGGCCCCGGATTGGCTATCCGGATTCTTGGCGATGTAACGGAAGAAAAGGTGCGGTTGTTGCAGGAAGCAGACCACCTGTATGTGAAGGCTTTAAAAGACCATAACCTGTATGCAACTGTTTGGCAGGCCGGCACGATCTTATTACCGGTAAAAAGTGTAGGTGTCATGGGGGATGAAAGAACGTATGAATTTACAATAGCGTTACGGGCCGTAACCAGTGTGGATGGTATGACGGCAGACTGGGCGCATTTACCTTATGATTTCCTGGCGACTATTTCAAGTGATATAATTAATAACGTGAAGGGCATTAACCGCGTGGTTTATGATATCAGTAGCAAACCGCCGGCAACTATTGAATGGGAATAACGTGCTGGCCGGGCGAAGGGCATTTAAAATAAATTAAAGGATGAAGAATTTCTTTCTTTCAGTATTGGTTCTGTTTTTTGCTTTCCTGGGTGCTTTCGCACAAAACGACTCTGCCATTCGCAAACATAAGATTGCCATCTTTGCTCCGTTATATCTTGATTCCGCTTTTGATGCGGTTTATAATTACCGTTACGATAAAACGTTTCCAAAGTTTATCAATCCGGGGCTTGAATTTTATGAG
>JAOQAL010000640.1 GCA_025963615.1 Chitinophagaceae bacterium
GAATATTTATTAAAAGGCAGGAATAATTAAAATGTCAGTAGTAATATAATAATATTATTTTCAAGTATTTACATTGAGCGCACCGGATTCCAGGCAAGTAAAAAGGGGTTGTTATAATACAGTGATATTTAAACCAGGACTATATTTATACTGACATTATTTCTTTTTCTTTTGAAGCAAGATGCTTATCTACAAGACTGATAAATTTATCGGTAAGATTCTGAATATCAGCTTCCGCATCTTTACCGGCGTCTTCGCTCAACCCATTTTTCTGCAGCTTCTTAATGTTTTCAATAGCATCACGCCGGATGTTTCGTATGGCTACTTTTGAATGCTCTCCTTCAGACTGGCATTTTTTTACCAGCTCTTTTCTTCGTTCCTCTGTTAAGGGAGGCAAAAACAAACGGATAAAATTGCCATCATTCTGCGGGTTAATCCCAATATTGGCTGCAATGATTGCTCTTTCTATCGGTTGAAGCATATTTTTTTCCCATGGCTGAATACTCAGGGTTCTCGCATCCATGGCACTTATATTGCCAACCTGGCCTATCGGTGTGGGTGATCCATAATAATCCACCACGATACCATCGAGCATTTGGGGATTGGCTTTTCCAGCACGGATTTTAGTCAGCTCAATTTCAAGGTGACTAATAGCTTTCTGCATATTGTCGTCTGCATTAACCCTTAACGATATAATATCATCTGCCATATCATAAATTTTTAAGAGTGGCAAAGCTACGCAAAACAGAAAATAACCCGGTAAAAAAAGGAAGTGGTTTTACAACAATTCGATTGATAAGAAGTTATCGATCTGCTTATTTCTGTTCTGCCAAAGCTGTTTCTTTCGTGAGCGAGACTATTTTAGAAGCTGGTTTATATTCCGTATTTATTATACTGCTGTCGGGACGTTTGGCCACAATCATCCTGGTGCGGGGTTTACGGTAATAAAATATACCAAGACATGCAAAAGAAATGGACAACATCAATAACATTAAGTAATCAGTGCCCCAGGATTTGCAGTAATAGGCAAGTAGAATAAAGAAAATATTAATCGCGAAGCAGGAAAATGTAACAGCTGAATGATTTAATCCTTTACTAAGCATCAGGTGATGAACATGATTACGATCAGGTGCAAAAGGCGATCTACCATTAATAATACGAATCGAAAACACCCGGAGTGTATCCAGTAAAGGAACCATAAGGATAGCGAAAGCTACCGCCACCGGAGACGCAACGGGGAATAAAGAGGTTGGAGAGTCTGCAATATTTATAAATTTAATTACCAGTATGGCATTTACCAATCCGATCATCAATGATCCCGAGTCACCCATAAAAATTTTCGCCGGATGAACATTGAATATCAGGAAAGCAAACAGGCTTCCCCAAAGGGAAAAGGCTAGTAATGAGTAGGCCATTGGGCCTGCCATAAAAAAATAACATCCAAATACCATCGTCGTCAACAAACCCAGGGTGCCGGCCAGCCCATCCACCCCATCAATCAGGTTGAATGAATTAATAACCACTATTATTGTAAGATAAGAAAGAGCCATACTGAATGCTTCGGGAACTTCATTAAACCCGAGCAGCCCATGCATGCTCACCAGTTTAATTCCCCCAAGATGAATGAGTATGGAAGCAGCGATCACCTGACCGACAATTTTTTTAAAGGCTGATAAAACGATCAGATCGTCCTTAAGACCCAGGAAGAAAATAACAAGTGCCGCAGCGAAAAAATATTGAAACTCAGGATTGGCATAACCCGAAATTGACAGTAAAGACGCCAGCAGGAAACCGGCGAAAATTCCTACACCACCCAGCGAAGCCACCGGTCTTCCATGGATCTTCCTGTCGTCCGGAATATCATATAATTTCTTAAGCTCTGCTATTTGTAATAAAACCGGTATCGCTAAAAAAGTGATAATAAAGGCCACAGATCCCGTCAATAGTACATCAAGCATCAAACATGTTTTGATTTACAAAAATATGTCCTTATTCAATTAGTCTGCAACACGCTCTGATATTTTTTATTCGAAAATAAAAATATCAATCAAAAACACGCAGGTGTCTCACAGGAATCATGAAATTATTGATAGATTGATTCTATCCGGATGGATTTCGTATCAAAAAAGACTGCACATTTGCAGTATTATAATGGGCCTTTGAAAGGTCAAGATACAAAAAGTTTAATGACAATTCGAAAAATTATGCCGGAATTAAAACAGATAGCAAGCCAGGTTCGCAGAGATATTGTAAGAATGGTACATGGGGCCAGCAGCGGTCATCCCGGGGGATCACTGGGTTGTGCCGACTTCTTTACCGCTCTGTATTTTAAAATAATGAAACACAATCCCGCATTCGATATGAATGCCACTGGCGAAGATGTATTCTTTTTATCGAACGGGCATATATCTCCCGTTTTTTATTCAGCCCTCGCCCGTAGCGGTTATTTTGATATCAAAGAATTATCAACATTCAGAAAATTGAATTCACGTTTACAAGGCCATCCCGCTACCCATGAACATTTACCGGGGATACGTATAGCATCCGGTTCGTTAGGACAAGGCATGAGCGTTGCGATTGGCGCCGCTCTTTCCAAAAAATTGAATGGAGAAAAAACTACTGTTTTTTCGCTGCATGGTGATGGAGAACTGGATGAAGGACAGATTTGGGAAGCGACCATGTTCGCGGCTCATCACAAAGTGGATAATCTTATATCTACGGTTGACTGGAATGGTCAGCAAATTGACGGCCCTACTGATAAAGTAATGAGCCTGGGAAATATCCGTGCCAAGTTTGATGCTTTTGGCTGGACAACCCTGGAAATGAATGGTAATGATATGGATGACGTTATTGCCAACCTGGATAAGGCAAAATCACTCACCGGACATGGGAAACCAGTTGCCATCATGATGCATACTATCATGGGGAAAGGGGTTGATTTCATGGAGAATGATCATAACTGGCATGGCGTGGCACCCAACGATGAACAATTACAGAAAGCATTGGCCCAACTGCCGGAGACGCTGGGAGATTATTGAGGGAAGCTTCGAGCTATGAGCTGCAAGCTTCAAGACCTATAGTTCAGTAGAAGCTTCGAGCTATGAGTTGCTAGCTTCAAGACCTATAATTCGAGAGAAGCTTCGAGCTATGAGCTGCAAGCTTCAAGACCTATAGTTTCGTAACATACTTCAATCTCGCAGCTCATAGCTTGCAGCTTGCTTCTTTCCTCATTCGCTTCTCAAAGAAAACTCATTCGTAGCTGCCTTTCGTGCCGGTAACCAGGCTGCAAAAAATGCAATTATAAAAACGGTAATTCCAACCAGCAGAAAATCCTCTATTTGAAGTTTAACTGGAAAATAGTCGATAAGAAATGTTGCCCCGCTGAGCGGTATCAATTTAAAATTAATTTGTAAAAAAGCTATCAGCAACGCCAACACCATTCCTGAAATTCCCCCGATTAAAGCCAATAGCATTCCCTCACTTAAAAAAATGCTTTGTATAAATCCCCTATTGCCACCCAATGCATTTAATACACTGATATCTTTTTCCTTTTCCAATACCAGCATAGTTAATGCCCCAATCATATTAAATGCCGCAACAATTAATATTAATGAAAGAACTGCATAAATGACCCATTTCTCGGTCCTCATTACAGAATATAATTCCTGGTTTTGTTCATACTTCGTCTGCACTTTATATTGGCTGTCCTTAAATACACTTTGAACGGAATCTTTAAGCTGTTCTGCCGTGGCGGGATCAAGTAAAGAAATTTCCAGGCCGCCGAATTCTGTCTTGCCCAGACCCAGCATCCGCTTCAAAAAACCAATATTGGTGATTGCGTATTTATTATCAAAATCCTGCTGAATTACGAATGTACCTGAAGCTGTAACCGGACTTGTGCTGATAGATTGCAATGGATCTGTAAGGTCTGTTTCTCCCTTTTTGGGCAGATAAATCTTTAAAGGCAATAGATTTCTATCGGTTTGAATACCTATCGCATTTTCTATCCCAGCCCCCAATACCAGAGAAGCAGAATCGGTTGTACCGATACTATAACTTCCTTTTACGATACTTGCTGCAACACCGGTTACATATTGATAATTTTCATCGACCCCTTTCAGATAAACGAAAGATAAAGCTTCGCCATTCTGAAGCAAGGCCTTTTCTTCTGCTACCAGGGAAAAATTTTTTATTCCGCTTATTCCTTTTAGCTTTTGTAACTGCGCTTCGGTAACGGTAACCGTTTTTCCGGAAGCCGGCGAAACTTTCAGATCGGTATAAAATGAAGAATATAATGATTTAACCAGTCCTTCAAAACCATTAAATACACTCAGTACCAGTATCAGGGCCGCTGTACCGATAATGATGGCAACGATGCTTATCCAGGCAATGATATTAATAGCATTGGTCGATTTTTTTGCTTTAAAATACCGCCAAGCAAATAAAAAATTAAGATTCAAATTTTAAAGTTTAAGGATTGGCCAATCCGTAAAGCCATTTTTCATTTCTCCAATGAAGAAATCCAATTCTTTACTCTTCTGCCTGGGCCGGCGGCTTTTTTTCATTTATCTCTTTAAAAAGGTTTTCCATCTTAAAAACATGGTCCAGCGTGTCATCTTTAAAAAATTTCAATTCGGGAATACGGCGCAACTGCTGTCTTACCCGGCTGGCTAGTTCTTTTTTTACTTCCCAGGCTCTGTCTTCAATCTTTTTCATCGTTTCTTCCGCATCCTTTACCTGGAAAAAACTCAGGTATATTCTTGCTTCCAACAGGTCTGGCGTTATTTTAACGGCGCTGATAGAAATCATACCGCCGTCAATCATTCCGAGGCCAAGGCGCCTGAAAATATCATTCATTTCCTGTTGTATAAGGCCGGCGACTTGTTTTTGCCTTTTAGTTTCCTCCATAGTCTTAACAGTTATATTCGCTGTAAAATTAGTTACTTTGCGCCGTTTAAGTGATACATAAAAATCAATGCAGAAATATTCACGGATTTTTGGCTATATAAAAAAGCATACTGGCCAGGTTGTGCTTTATTTTGTTTGTACGGTTCTGGCTACTCTTTTTGGTGTTATCTCTATTGGAATGCTGATGCCTTTCTTTAACCTGATTTTTAAGGCGGGCACCTCACCGGGCACCACCATGATTCAGAGTAATGCCCTTGGCTCTTTTCTTTCCAATACCTTACAAAATATCATCGATACAAAGGGAAACCTGGCAGGACTTACTGCCATATGCATTTTTATAATTGTATCTACTTTTTTAAAAAACATGTTTCTTTATCTTTCCAACCGTATTTCCGTTCCCGTGCGTACTTCCATTATCACAGAACTTCGCGGTGATCTATATGATAAGATACTTCGCCTTCCAATAGGTTATTTTACTGAAAAAAGAAAAGGTGATATCATTTCCAGGATGACGAATGATATTGGCGAAATCGAAAACTCCGTGGTTAGTACGTTTGACGGGTTGATAAAAGATCCTTTAACTGTTTTGGGTTATCTTATATTCCTGGTCATTATTTCTCCAACGCTTTCTTTGTTTTTATTAATTCTTCTTCCTGTTACAGGCCTCATCATCGGCCGGGTAAGCCGGAAATTAAAACGCCAGTCACAGGATGCTGCTATAAAATTGGGAGAGAGCCTTTCCATACTCGATGAAACATTGGGTGGTCTCAGGGTAATAAAAGCCTTTCTTGCAGAAAAATTATTAAGCACCCGGTTTCATGCCATTAATAAGCAATTGTTTGAAATCAGGAAAAAGATGGGTGCCCGCAGAGATTTAGCTTCCCCGCTTACTGAATTACTGGGTGTTATGGTGCTAAGCGCCATATTGTATATTGGGGGACGATTGGTGCTGCAGAGTAATGGCGAAGGATTGAACGGCGGAGAACTGATGACCTATATCGCTTCATTTGCCATGCTGATCAATCCCGCCAAAAATATTTCCACTGCTTTTTTTAATATACAACGCGGCGCAGCGGCGCTGGTGAGAGTGGAAGAAGTACTGAATGCACCGGTGGTGGTTGATGAAAATCCGAATGGGAAAAAACTTATTTCTTTTACCGGTAAAATTGAATTCCGCAACGTGGTCTTTGCGTATGACGATGCCATCATTCTTGATAACGTTAATCTCTCCATTGAAAAGGGGAAAACGATAGCATTGGTGGGTACCTCCGGCGCCGGTAAATCTACGCTGGCGGATCTGGTACCCAGGTTTCACGATGTAACATCCGGGGACGTATTGATTGATGGAGTAAATATCAAAGATTACTCTTTGCATTCCATTCGAAGTTTGATGAGTATTGTAACCCAGGAACCGATATTGTTTAACGATACGATAGCGAACAATATCCGCTTAGGCAAAGAGGATGCCACAGAAGAAGAAATTACAGAAGCAGCCCGGGTAGCGAATGCCCATAGTTTTATTATCCAGAAAGAAACTGGTTATAATTCGAATATCGGTGACCGTGGCAGTAAATTAAGCGGCGGCGAAAGACAAAGGCTGACCATTGCAAGAGCCTTGGTAAAAAATCCGCCGATATTGATCCTGGATGAAGCTACTTCGTCGCTGGACACCGAAAGTGAACGGCTGGTGCAGGATGCTATTAATAATATGATGAAAAACAGGACCAGCATTGTTATTGCACACCGGCTCAGCACCATCCGCCATGCGGATGAAATAATTGTTCTGCAAAAAGGAAAGATTGTCGAACGCGGCAATCATGATTCATTGATTACACAAAATGGCTTTTATAAAAGATTGGTGGAGATGCAGGAGGTGAAGTAAATGTAAAATATAAAATGCTGAATTTAAAATGTAAAAATAATAAACTGAATGCCCTGAACTTTTACATTCTACATTTAATATTTATATTTTACATTCCTCTTCAGTTTTTTAATACCTCCCGGCTAATCACCAGTTTCTGTATCTCACTGGTTCCCTCTCCGATGGTACATAGTTTGGAATCGCGGTAATATTTCTCTACCGGGAAATCTTTTGTGTAACCGTAACCACCAAAAATCTGTACGGCATCATTGGAAACTTTTACGGCGACTTCACTGGCATAGTATTTTGCCATGGCGGCAATCTTGGTGACGTATTCGCCGCGGCTCTTTAAATCACATGCCTGCAGGGTCAGCAGATCCGCTGCCTGTATTTCGGTAGCCATATCCGCAAGCTTAAATGAGATGCCCTGGAAACTGGAAATGGGTTTATCAAACTGGTAACGCTCCTGAGAATATTTTAATGCTGCCTGATAGGCCCCTTTTGCTATTCCTAGTGAAAGTGAAGCGATGGAGATTCTTCCTCCATCCAGTATTTTTAATGATTGGCGGAACCCATCCCCTACTTCACCCATCCGACTGGTATCGGGAATACGGCAATTATCAAATATCATTTCAGCTGTCTCACTGGCACGCATACCCAATTTATTTTCTTTTTTGCCGCCACTAAAACCGGGTGTTCCTCTTTCAACAATAAAAGCTGTTGCATTACTACTGGTTCGGGGTTCGCCCGTTCTGCAGACTACCACCGCTACGTCACCGCTTTTCCCATGAGTAATCCAGCTTTTAGTACCGTTCAGGATCCAGTGGTTTCCGTCTTTTACAGCCGTTGTTTTCATATTAGCCGCATCACTGCCGGTATTGGGCTCCGTGAGTCCCCAGGCCCCCAGCCATTCCGCGGTGGCCAGTTTGGGAAGATACTTTCTTTTTTGCGCTTCATTACCAAAGGTCATAATATGCCCGGCACAAAGCGAGTTATGTGCGGCAACGCTTAACCCGATGGAGCCACACACTTTCGCGATTTCTTCGATAATTGTTTTGTACTCAAAGTACGTAAATCCCGTTCCACCATATTCTTCCGGTATCAATACGCCCATTAACCCGAGCTTTCCCATTTCTTTAAAAAGATGAAGAGGAAACTCCTGTATTTCGTCCCAGGCCATGACATGAGGTTTGATATATTGTTGTGCAAAATCCCTCGTAGTCTGGGCCACCTGTACGGTAAGTTCGGAAGGTTGAAAATTCATAATGAACGGGGCTTTTAAAATGTCAAACAAGTATGCCACCCTTGAAAAATGGATGGCACACAGTATCTTAACGTTTTTCTAAACTATGCAATTGCCCTAAAATTAATCTTAATCCTTTTTCAGGTGAGAAACACGGCAAGTTAGCGAAAATTTATATTAAACTAACAATTGTTAGTTTAATTATTCACCTGAATCTGCAGTCCATCATAGGCTATATGCATGCCATCTGGTAATTCTTTTTCGACCTCTTCATGCAAACCCATTTGGTGCGAAAGATGGGTAAACCAGGCCTGGGGAACGTTAATTTCATTGACCAGGTCAATCGCTTCACCCAATGTAAAATGTGATACATGCTTTTGCTTCCGTAAGGCATTTATCACAACGATCTCACTGCCGCGAATCTTATCTTTTTCGGTATCATCTATACTGTTTGCATCAGTGATATAGGTAAACTTTCCAAAACGAAAGCCGAAGACCGGCATTTTTAAATGCCATACCAGGATGGGTATAACAGGTATATCTCCAATAACAAATGGCTGCAGGGTGATCGTATGCAAATCCAGTTGAGGAATTCCGGGATAAGAGGTGCCCGAAAATGCGTAATAGAATTCCCGCCTTATCGCCTCTTCTGTCAGCGCCTCGGCATATACATCCATTGATTTTTTAGAAAAAAAATTAAATGCTTTTACATCATCCAGGCCGCTCATATGGTCTTTATGCGAATGGGTAAATAATACGGCATCCAGGTGTTTTATTTTTTCCCGTAACATCTGGCAACGGAAGTCGGGACCGGTATCAACAACGAACGTAGTAGCCGGTGATTGAACTAATATACTTGACCGCAACCGGTTATCTTTTTTGTCAGGCGACGTACAAACTTCACAATCGCAGGCGATCATCGGAACGCCACTGCTGGTGCCGGTACCAAGGAAAGTTATTTTGAGAGGAGGATAAGACATTCAGTAAATGTAAAATGTAAAATGCTGAATTTAAAATGTAAAAATAATAAAACAGAACGCCCTGAACTTTTACATTCTACATTTTACATTTTTTATTTTACATTTTCCCTTCTTCCGCTTCCAATTTTGAAATAATATCGAGGTATAACTTTTTTGATTCGTCGGTCAGTACATCGGTAGGGATGTCCAGTTGCGGAATCAAATCAAGCAACGTATTAATGCGCCCCTCAGTTTGTAAAAACTTATTCAATACTACCACCTTTCTTTCTTCCAGGATGCAATAACCGCTTTGAAACGTTCCTCTTTCATACCGTAGTACATATCCGGCCTGTTCGGGGATAGCTTCCAATTTGTCGAGACTCGCCTGTGTATATTTCATTGTCTATTGTGAATTGTGAAAAGTCAATGACTTCGCAAAAATAAGCTTGCTTTAGTAAGGAGCAAGCCCTGGATTTGATAGTTTTCCACAAATAATAAAGTGGATGGTAGTCGCCTTCCGATAGCTGTGGGGACTACAGGCATCATCACCTACTTACTCTGCATTTTTATCACCGGTACAATCATTTCTTCCAGGCTTACACCGCCATGCTGAAAAGTATTGCGGTAATAGTTCGCGTAATAATTATAGTTATTGGGATAGCAAAGAAACCCATCTTCCTTGGCAAAGATATAAGATGAATTAACCGTTGGGACAGGCAAGCCAGCATCCCGGGGATCCCGAAAAGCCAACACTTCTTTGGGTTCATAGTTCAGGTTGCGTCCATGCTTATAGCGAAGGTTGGCAGTAGTTTGTTTATCGCCAATTACTTTACAGGGATTTTTTACACGGATGGTTCCGTGATCCGTGGCCAGTACGACCCTAATATTTTTATCCGCAATTTTTTTCAATGCCTGATGCAAGGGTGAATGTTCAAACCAGGATGCTGTAATACTGCGATAACTCATTTCATCACCTGCCAGTTCCTTCAGCACTTCCATTTCCGTTCTGGCATGACTGAGCATATCAACAAAATTGTATACAATTACATTCAGGTCATTCGTCAGCAGATTATGAATGTTATTCATCAGGTCAATCCCCGCCTGGTTATTGACCACTTTCGTATAAGAGAACCTGATATTATCTTTCTTAAGGCGTTTTAACTGTGCCCTCAAAAATTCTTCCTCATTCAGGTTCTTTCCGCCCTGCTCATCATCATTTTTCCACTGCGCCGGAAAATTCTTTTCAATATCAATTGGCAGCATGCCGGAAAAGATAGCATTCCGGGCATATTGTGTAGCCGTTGGCAAAATACTGTAAAAAGTATCTTCCTCCATAATGCGGAAACTTTCAGCAAAAATGGGCTGTATCGCTTTCCATTGATCAAACCGTAAGTTGTCTATCAAAACAAAAAACAGCGGTGTTCCTTTTTCAACATGCGGTAGAATTTTAGTCTGAAACATGTTATGACTCATGATCGGCGCTTCCTTACTTTTTGGATTTACCCAGGATGTATAGTGGCGACTGATAAATTTGAAAAATTCGGTATTCGCTTCGCTTTTCTGGCTTTGCAATACCTCCTGCATTTCAGGACTATCACTCTTTTCCATTTCCAATTCCCAATACACTAATTTTTTATAAATATCCATCCACTCATTGTAATCCGGATTACTGTTGAGGGCCATAAATAAATTGCGGAACTGTTGTTGGTAGGCCGTGGTCGTCCGTTCTGCTACCAATCGTTTATTATCAATAATCTTTTTAAGGCTTAACCAGACCTGGTTGGGGTTTACCGGCTTTATCAGGTAATCGCTGATTTGCGAACCGATGGCTTCATTCATCAGGTTCTCCGTTTCGTTTTTCGTAATTAATACGACCGGTAGCGATTGGTTAATCTCTTTAATTTTTGCCAGGGTTTCCAACCCGGTAATTCCCGGCATCGATTCATCCAGTAATACTACATCGACGAGGTTTTCTTTAACATAATCAATCGCGTCAAAACCGTTCGTCAGAGCATGCACATGATAACCTTTGGTTTCCAAAAACAATTTTTGAGATTGCAGACTTTCTATTTCGTCATCTACCCAAAGAATTTTTGCTAATGCCATGCTGATAATTTAAAGTTGATGGTCGTAGTTTAGTGTTTTGAACCGCAGAAACTATAGTTTTCCTGTAAACACGGGCTAGCTATCAAGTTCTGTTTTTAACAAACCCCGCTTTTTTAAGTGTGAGGTTTGGCTGGATGTTCAAATTTAGCTTTTTCACTCCGGCTATTGTAGCTTTGCCGGCCATCTTAAAAGGGTTTAACAAAATAAACGCAAATGCATTCTGTCCGGAAAATCATAAACGACCCGGTCTATGGTTTTATTACCATTGATCACCCATTGCTGCTTGCTATTGTTGCGCACCCTTATTATCAGCGTTTGCGCCGCATACACCAGATGGCATTTGCCCACCTTGTATATCCCGGTGCAGTGCATACCCGCTTACACCATTCACTCGGTGCTTATCATTTAATGTGCAGCGCGCTGAATGAATTAAAAAGTAAGGGTTTTGCTATTACCCCGGAAGAAGAACTGGGAGCAAAAATTGCCATACTGCTTCATGATGTTGGCCATGGTCCTTTTTCCCATGCGCTGGAAAACCAGCTGGTAAAGGATGTGCATCACGAAACTATTTCAATCCTTATCCTGAAAGTACTGAACCGGGAATTCAACGGCAGACTACAAACAGCCATTGATATTTTCACCAATAAATATCACAAACATTTCCTGCATCAGCTTATTTCGGGTCAGCTGGACGTGGACCGGATGGATTATCTCACAAGAGACAGTTTTTTTACCGGGGTGGCTGAAGGCGTTATTGGCTATGACCGCATTCTTAAGATGTTGACGGTAAAAGATGGTGAATTGATGGTAGAAGAAAAAGGAATATACAGCGTTGAAAAATTTCTGATCTCCCGCCGGCTCATGTACTGGCAGGTTTATTTGCATAAAACCGTCGTGAGTGCCGAAATGATACTGGTAAATATTATCCGCCGGGCAAAAGAATTAATACATAATGGGGTAAAAGTT
>JAOQAL010000658.1 GCA_025963615.1 Chitinophagaceae bacterium
AGAGATGGATCAATTTCAACCGTTGTAATATCCGTAAGTTTTTTATCCGTTTCCACCACATAAGACTCGCTGGTCCACTTCCAGGCCTCATACACTTTGCGCGGGATCGTAGGATCTTCAACAGGTTTTTCTCCATACATCAGGTTCAACGGAACATAATGCAGCTCTTTTGTGCCATCTTTAAAAGTTAGCTGAAGGTCCACCGGCATTGGCATCAAACCAATACGTCGGATACGGACCTTCGTCTTTCCACCTTCAGCCCACAAACTATCCACGGCATAGTCAATCGTTTTGGTCGTATTGACAAAGTATTCTTTATACCAATCCAGTTTCACATCGCTTACTTTTTCTGCTACGCGGATAAAGTCGCTTGCGTTGGGATGTTTAAAACGCCATAGGCGGTAGTATTCGAGAAGTATCTTATCCCTCACCTGCGCCCCCACGATATACCCCAACTGTTCAAGGAAAACAGCTCCTTTGGAGTAACTGGCAACACTGTAGGCGAAGTTGGTGTTGAAATGATCCGCATGCGTTGTAAGAGGTTCTTCTTTCGTGCTTCTTACAAGACTATAGTATCCTGCATAATTATCAGCCTGCGCAAAATCCGTGCTGTTGTTTAAAAAAGCTGTAATCCGTTCTTCCGCATATTGGGTAAAGCCTTCATCCATCCACGGATACAGCGATTCATTAGTGCCCAGCATTCCCTGGTACCAGCTATGCATCCATTCGTGCACCGCGGCGCCGGGGCCAATTAGCAAAGTAGCCATCGGGTATTCCATACCACCATCCCCCCCATGCACAAACGAATATTGTTTATACGGATAAGTACCAAAAGTCTTTTCTATAAAGGGTAATGCTTTTTGCGCCATATCCAGCAAAGCCTCCCATTGAGCCGCGGGTGCATTGGTTGGTTTATAAAAAACATGAACCGTGAGACTGTCCCTTAACTTACGGCTGACATGCACATAGTCCGGATCGGCCGCCCACATAAAGTCGTGTACATTGGGCGCTACGAAACGCCAGGTTAATTTATCGCTGTCTGGTCTTGTGACTTTTGCGCCGGGTGTTTCATAGCCATACCCGATTTGGTTGGCGTTTTGCAAATAACCCGAACCGCACACTATATATTTCCTATCTATAGATATATTCACCGCGTAATCGCCCCATACACCATAAAACTCACGGCCTATATAAGGTGTAGGATGCCAACCTTCATAATCATACTCGCATAATTCAGGATACCATTGGCTCATGGAATACCGTACTTTGGTGGTTGGATTATCTCTCCCGCTACGGCGCACCTGCAACGGAACCTGCGCTTCAAAATCCATATCAAAAACAACTTTTGATTTTGGAAGGATCGGCTTATCAAGTTCCACCTCCAGAATTGTTTCCAACACTTTAAATTTCTGGGGCCGGCCATTCATCTTAAGAGTGATTATTTTCTGGTATCCTATTTCATCGGGCTTCAGGTTCAGAATGCGGTCGCGGACGCGCTGATCCCAATCCGCTATGTCATTTCCACTACGGTCCTTTCTTAATATGATAGCGCCTTGCCTGCGGCTGCGGGTATCCATCATACTGCCCGGCTGAAAAGCATTAAAGTATAAATGATAAAATACCCGCTTCAGGGTATCGGGCGAATTATTCCAGTACTCAAGTTTTTGCTTTCCCATAAAGCGATTTGTTTCCACATTCATGTCAATATCCATGGCATACTTTACACGTTGCTGCCAACGGTCAGGTTGAGCTATTACAATACCTGAGACAGATACCATGAGGGAGATCAATAAAACACTTTTGTTCATCAGCTTAATTTTAAAAGGGGACGAAAATACAAATAAAAAAGTGCCCCCGCGTGAAGCACTCTGTTAATATAATAAAAGATAAACCGCTTGTTTATAAGGTGATAGCTTCCCGTATTAATCGGCCCTTTTTATTGAAATAGAGATATTTTTTCTGAACATCACTCTTTCTTATTCTCAGGCGATACTGCTCTCCACCCCCGGGCAGGTATAGAATCCTGGTTTCGGTTGTCTCCCAATCGGCATATTTACTTTTTTCAAAACCATCTTTGATATCTCCGGGAAGATCTTCAAAGCTCCATTCCTTTTCCGTTCCTTTCCAATCCCCTTTATTATTGTAAGAAGCAATGAATTTTTCACCGTTCTGCTCAAAATTCACATCTACTTTTACCAGTTGATCTTTAAAATCCGTATTCTCTGCTTTGGGGTATTGGTTGGCGAATGTTTCTCTTACCGGCTTTGGTATTTCGCGGATCTGGGCAAAGGATGATACGGTTGCGAAAATTAAAATAACTCCGGGTATTAAAAATTTCCTGTTCATGGATTCAGATATTTTGTTCTGCAAAATTGCAGCCGAAAGCAATGCAAATGCTACGCCGGAAAATTTTTAGTATTTTTTTATCACTTATAAAGCAGCGGAAACTGTTTGTTAAATTCATTCTTTACCCTGAAGAATGATCACTATCTCACCCTTCACAGCTTTTTCGTTGAAGTATTGAGCCACTTCCTGTAACGTTCCTCTTTTATTTTCTTCAAACATTTTCGTCAATTCCCGGCTGACACTGCATGGTCTTTCCGCTCCAAAATAAAGGATCAACTCCTGCAATGTTTTTACAAGCCGCAACGGAGATTCATATAAAATAATGGTTCTTTCTTCTTCCGCTAATTTCTTCAATAAGGATTGTCTTCCTTTTTTCACTGGCAGAAACCCTTCAAATACAAAGCGATTAGCCGGTATACCGCTATTGACCAGGGCGGGAACAAAGGCTGTGGCGCCCGGCAGGCATTCAACACGTACACCGGTTTTTACACATTCCCTTACCAATAAGAAAGCCGGATCAGAAATACCGGGAGTTCCCGCATCCGTAACCAACGCGATTTTTTTACCTTCCAGTAACTGGTTCACCAGGTGCTGTAACACCTTATGTTCATTATGTTGATGGTACGGCGTAAGAGGTTTTACAATACCATAATGATTTAAAAGATGTGATGTATTGCGGGTATCTTCCGCCAGAATTAAATCAACTTCCTTCAGTAGTTCCAACGCTCTTAGCGTAATATCCTTCAGGTTGCCGATGGGAGTAGGAACGAGATATAACATGGCTGCCAGTTGTGAACTGGTGCGCTGTGTGCTTTGCGCTCACGGCTCACCGTTCGTAGCTTAATTAACTAAGATTTCAAAATACTCCATCACCGGGTTGGCCAGCAATTTTTTCCCTGCTTCCTCGGCTATTTTTTTTGCTTCTTCAGCGGAGGCCGCATTTACCTGTAATGTTATGTTCTTACCTACCCGGACATCTTCTACATTACTACCTAAGCCAAGGTTAATTAATCCACCCATGACGGCTTTTCCCTGCGGATCCAGCAATTCTTTTAACGGCATTACTTTCACCTGAACTGTATAAGTCATTTTTATATTTTTACTTTTTATTTGCTAAAACGAGTCTCGTAGTTCACGCTCCATCCCTCAGCTAAACTTATTTTACCCAACTTTATTTTTAAACGTCAAAGATATGATAACATACAAAATGACTACTACCGGTACAGCCAGCCATTTTAAAAATAAAAATGAAATAACTGCTGCAGCAACGAGTATATATTTTGACAGGTTATTCTTAAAGGAAAAATTTTTGAACTTTAAGCCCAGCAATGGCAGCTTACTTACCATTAACCAACTTAATAAAAAAATGACCGCATATAATACCCAGGGGTTAATCAGATATTTCTGTATGCTTATTTGCGGGTCAGGATACCAAATAATTAGTGGTAACGCCGCGATAAACAAACCCGCAGAAGGTATGGGCAGCCCTTTGAATGAAAATGATTGTTCCGTATCTTTATTAAACCGGGCAAGGCGCCAGCAACCTGCCAGCGGGATCAGCAGGGCTGGCAGCAACCAGGCAATAGAAATTTCCAAACCATTATCCTGCTGTGCATAGCCGATACGGAGCAGTTGGTATGAAATCATACCGGGCGCCACACCGAAACTTACCAGGTCTGCCAGGGAATCCAGTTGCTTACCCATGGCAGAAGTGGCCTTGAATAATCTTGCAACAAAACCGTCCAGGAAATCAATAACAGCTGCTGCGAAAATAAAATAACAACCCCAGGTAATTTTTTCCGGAAGGTTCACATTGGTAATACCGTCTTGCCCCAATAACACAATCTGTTCGCCATTTTGCAGAATAAGTACGATGGCAATACAGCCACAAACAAGATTCAATAATGTAAAAAGATTGGGAATTTGCTTCATATTCAATTTGCTAAAGTGCAAATATGCTGATTTGCTGATAAAGCTGCCTAAGAAATATTTTGATTCCCCAGATTTAATTATCGCATCAGGCTTTCTATTTCCTCCACGGTAACCGGAATATCTTTCATCAAATCCTTATTCCCGGTCTTGGTAATCCACACATTGTTTTCAATGCGGATTCCGATTTGTTCTTCTTCGATATAAATACCGGGTTCTACGGTGAATACCATCCCGGCTTTTATGGGTTCCGTCCGCGTACCCAGGTCGTGAACATCAATACCGAGGTGATGAGAAATACCATGATATAAATATTTCCGGTAAGCCCGGTTGTCTGGATTTTCATTTTTCACATCCGTTTTTTTCAATAACCCGATCTTCTGAAAAACAATAGTCGCTTCCTCTCCTACTTTATCGGTATAGTCAATCATGGTGATACCCGGCTTCAGTAAGCTTTTTGCAAAATCATGAAGGTGCAGGCACGCATTGTAAACTGTTTTTTGTCTTTTTGTAAATTTTCCATTCACGGGTATGGTCCTCGTTAAGTCAGCGCAATAACCACCATATTCAGCACCAAAATCCATCAATATCAATTCGCCGTCTTTACATTCCTGGTTGTTCGATATATAATGCAGGGTTCTGGCCCTGTCACCACTGGCGAGGATGCTTCCATAAGCCGGACCGGTGGCCCGCTGGTTCAGGAATGAATGAAAAATTTCAGCTTCAATTTCATATTCCATCACACCAGGTTTTATAAATTTCAGCAGGCGGCGAAAAGTAGTATTGGTTATATCTATTGCTTTTTGCAATACCTCAATTTCCACAGCTGTTTTAATGCTGCGAAGTTCCCTTAGAATTTTAGCCGCCCGTTCATATTGATGCAAGGGATAACGGGATTGCATTTCATCTATAAAACGGTAATCCCGGGTTCGTATGAGACTTGCTTTCCGGTCATTTTCATTACTATCAAGATATATCGTATCGGCAAGGTGGATCCATTGCTGCAACAACGCATCCATACTTTCTAACCAGATTATTGTTTTAATACCGCTTATCTGCTGTGCTTCATTTACCCGCAATCTTTTTCCATCCCATTTTTCCTTCAGTTCGTTTGGCCGCACCAGCACCAATACTTCCCGGTATTTTGGATCAGGATTACCGGGGAAAAGGATAACCATGCTATCCTCCTGCGTTATACCACTAAGCCAGAACAAGTCGCTGTTTTGCTTAAAAGGATAAAGGGCGTCCCCATTCACCGGCACTTCATCGTTACCCGTAAAAATGGCGATGGAAGCCGGTTTCATTTCTTTTATAAACCGTTCCCGGTTTTTACTGAAAATTTCAGGATTCAGTGGAAGGTATTTCATACTTATTTTTTGTACTCACCGAAGCATTCAAATTTCTGATTTAATGATCTGAAAATCAATATAAAATTGAAAATAAATCGCTTCGGACAGATTACAAATTATTTTAAAAAAATTATTAATAGTAGCCTTGATTCAAAATTATAAGATTGATGCCAATAAATTATACTAACATACGTTTGTACTAATGTATTTTTTTAGTTACTTTGTACTATAAATAGTTGTGGATATGCCTACAGTCGCCATTTCATTTTTACCGGAAGAGCTGTTGAAAATTGGTTTGAAAAAAGATGACTCAATCTACTATCAGCTTTCTCCTGGCGAACTGGTACAGCAGGTGGTTAACAGAAAGGAAGGAGTTTTAAATGATACAGGTGCCTTAGTGATCCACACCGGTGAATTTACCGGAC
>JAOQAL010000714.1 GCA_025963615.1 Chitinophagaceae bacterium
TTATGATAATCAAGGAAATTCACATTGCTGCAAATATCATCCTCAACAACTATGATCTGTTGATGCATAGACAGTACATGGCTGATACCTTTTCTTACAGAAGCTTTTAGGCCCATATTCAGATCGCTGGAAATCAGGGTAACGTTTTTAAAACCCTGTATACTGCCTGCAAATTCCCTGATCCCTGAAACAATCTCTTTATCCCTGTCCGTTTTGGCGCCATCTGAAAACACAAACAGCTCCGTTTCTTCCACACCTTTATTTTTTTGCAAGTGTGCAACTGTTTCCATAAAATGGTCCGGGCGGTTGTAGGTAAATATGGCTATAGGTGCATGCATGCTTAACGTTTGATGAAAATCCTGTGGTAGCGGAATGTATCTTTTTTATATTCCCTGTAGGTCCCGGTAAGACTGTCTGTAAAATTACGGAATTGGGATATCGATTCATTGATTCTGCCGTAATTTTTATTGGATGGATCTGCACGGTATAATCTATCGGGGTAATCGCTCAACACAATAAACGTACGGCCATCTTTCCAACCATTAAAAGGTCCCCAAAACACTTTTACGTCTTCAAAACTGATCTTGTCAGGAAAAAATAAATTCGGGTCCCAGTAGGCCTGCCGTTTGGGAGGATTGAGTGAAGCAGCTTTTTGCCCAAGCAACCGGCAAACTTCAAGATATTCCTTTTGTTTATTTTTAAAGACAGCTTGATTTCCCGCCATTCTTTTCAGTTCTACCTCATGGTGCAGTCTTGGAAATGCCCATATGGGATAAAGCAACAGCACTAATGCGGCAGCTATTTTGAGGGCCCATGACTTTACCTGATCCATTGCACTTCCGTAAGCAGCCAGCAAAAACACCATGGGCAACAAGAGGTAAAAACCCCAGATTCTTTTGGTCAGGAAAATAATCGGAAACAAGTTGAGCAAAAACAAAATCAACAAAAACAGGATACCTGAACGGCGGTTAAAAATCTGGCGTTGATTTACCCAAAGATATATGAGCATGGCTATCGTGCAAAACACAAATCCTGTCAGTAGAACGGGTTGACCGTAAAGGTCTGCCTGGTACATGTGCTGCAGCCATGAAAACACATTTACCGAAGTATTATCAGCGCCATGGGATATCGGTGTAGTCAGATATAACGCGAAGTTAAACGGGGTAAAATACAGGTAAGGGCTACAGATACTCAGTCCCGCCAATAATTGCACAACTGCAGTAGTGATAAAGGCGAGACGGTTAAAGGCAGGGCTTAGATATAAACCAGTAAGCAGGATAAAACAAGCGGATAAGATGCCGTTAAAAACCACAAAGCATAAATACATACTTATTCCTGCAATCTTCTTAGGGGCTAAAACCGCATATAACTCGTCAGCATAGACCGTTTTGATATACTGATTGACAAGGCATGTCATCAGAATGACCAGCAGGCAAAAAACAGCCAGGATTTTAATCGTGAATATTTTTTTAAAGTCTGAAATAAAGCTTCTGAATAGCAGTTTTTGCGGATAATAGATAAAATACGCCACGACAAAAACCATGCATACCGGAATTGCGGAGATTTTCAATCCTGCTAATACGCCTGTGCATAGAAAAAAATATTTCGTCTTTTGATTCAGCAACTGGTATAATAAGACGCCAATCAGCAAAACCATCAATGGTTCGGGTTTCGGCATCATCACATAGTAGAACGTCTCCGGCAGGAGCAGGAGACAGATAAAACACAGCATCCGGACCCATGTGGCTTTGATGAAAGTCCATAAGATCAGCAGGTATCCTGCCATCAGGATCAGTGTTTGAGTAAGTCTTGTAGCGATGATCTGCCCCTGCTCACCCCAGATCGCATGGGGGATAGAGGACATTACAAAATCGACATTCCATAAAAGCCTGCCATAGCGGTTGTCATGCCCATCAAAAAAGAAGGCCACTTTATCGAGCCAGTCACCGCGAAGTGCCTTCCGGACCGGTTCAAACGTGATCCTTTCGTCCATAAACAAGGCATAACCGAAACGGCTACCCGAGATGATGGCGGTCAAAAACTCATAAAAAAGCGGCATAAGCAGCAGAAGAAATACCACATATAACATTCTCTTTTTAAGTCCCATATTAGAAATTTGCGCGCTGGTCATTCCCCTGTTCCACTAAAGTGCTCAAATCTAACGCAAAAAAACGGAAATGGGAAGGATGGGGATGAAGGGATTGTTATATTTAATAATTTATAAAACATTTATTAAATTTGGTAATAAATACTATTCTCTTTACTTTTGGCCAATGAAATTACTTATACTAACATTTTTAAGCATCCTTACTTTATCAGTAAATGCACAGGTTCCCACAAATGGCTTGATTGCTTTTTTCCCTTTTAGCGGTAATGCAAATGATTCCAGCAGCAATTCAACAGATGGTACAACACACAATGTTACGCTTACAACTGATCGCTTTGGCAAGGCAAATTCAGCTTATCTTTTTAGTGGGAACGCCAATTCCTATATTGACTTCCCAAGCACTTATTTAGGGACTGAAAAATATACGTATTCACTATGGGCTAAGGCAAATCAGATACCTGGAACTGGAGAAATGGCTTTTATGCTAAACATTGGTTCTACCGGAGGTGACCAATCACTTAACATCGCCAATAATTATTCGGGTTTTAATGGTTGGTTAGGTGGTGGATACAATATGACAGCACCTTCATTTGCATTGAACGAGAATAAGTCACCTTCAACTTCTAACTGGGCGCACATTGTTTGCGTCAGGGATTCGAATTTTGCATTATTGTACATTGATGGCGTATTAATTGATTCATTAGGCTCTACTGCTGCCAATTATCCATTTTATGGAAATGGTTCTTTATTGGCTGTTATCGGAAGAAGAAATAATGGAGACGGTCCTTTCAACGGAAAAATAGATGATGTCTGTATTTATAACAGGCCCTTAACCAAAAAAGAAGTTACAGCTTTATACACCGTTAAATCGACATCTGTTTCCAGCATTACACTGAATAGTGCAAACATGATATTATATCCCAATCCAAATCATTCTGATTTTATTATTGATCTCAATAATATGCAATCAGATGGGAAAAATATTCATATTATAATATCTAATATGTTGGGACAGATAGTATTTAACCAATATTTACAACTTGAAAGTAATACTGTGCAAATAAATCCCAGCTTAGAAAATGGTCAGTATGTAGTTTCCATATTTAGTGAAGATGTGCTCCTTGACAACAAAACCATACTTATACAAGAATAAATTGCCAAAACTCTAAAAAGGGAAGTTTAAAACTTCCCTTTTTAGAGTCCTAATACTAAGAAGGAATCAGATTCACACTTATAAGATATAGACAATTTTGTTTAAAGCAGGATTACTTTATTTTGAAATAATTTTCTGGCCTTTAATATTTCTTACGAGTTACAGTACATTGCGAACTTTCATTATTAAATTATCTTAGGAGTGTCAAAACAACTTCATGATGTCGAAGCTTTCCCCTTAGTGGCACCATATATACTTTACATAAATATAATCCCTGGGGGCAGACTTCACCTTTGTATTTTCCATCCCAGCCCCGGGTAATGTCAGTACTTTCAAAAACCAATTCTCCCCACATATTAAAAATTTCCATACGATATGAACGGACATAGATTGTAGCAGTGGGTTGGTAAGTATCATTGAGGTTATTTGCATCGGGGGAAAAGGCATTGGGAAGGTAAAAAACAAAATCACTGATCAACGAACCTGTAGCCATCATAAAGGTATCCGTACAATTTTCATTATTCGTAACGACAAGCATAACATTGCGACTGTTTGTATCCTGGACCTGGAAATAGGCCAATGGATCTTTATCATTACTTGTGCTGCCATTGCCAAATTGCCAATAGTTCAAAAATACATCACTGGATGATTGATTGTTAAATTGAAGAGCCGCTAAATCAAATTCCTTATCCGGTAAGCG
>JAOQAL010000726.1 GCA_025963615.1 Chitinophagaceae bacterium
GAAAACAATTTATTAAAGGATCAATAAAAATTACTTTTTATAAAAAAGCTGGCGCAGGAACCAATTATGAAAGTACTTCATCGCACAATAGATTAGCGCTATCAATAACAGAACCAGGCCCTGTTAAGAACTATAAAATCATCTCATACAAAATCAAGTTATGCAACCAAAACTAAAACTGCTTTTACTGGTATTACTAGTGCCAGCCGTTAACATCTTTTCACAAAATGTTACACCCGGTGCCGTAGAAACGACAAATAACAATTCACGCGCCCAGGCTATTTATATGGAACTGGGTGGGAATGGCCCCTTTTGTTCTGTTAACTACGATTTCAGGTTTACCAGGAGTCAAAAGGGGCTTGGTATGCGGTTAGGTCTTGGATATTTCAGGGTTTTTAGCGGTGGAATATTCAGTATCCCTGTCAGCATCAATCATCTTGCCGGAAAGGCACCGAATTATTTTGAATCGGGTATCGGTTTTACCTATGCAAACTATGCAAGCAATACTGACTTTATAGGGAATGTATCGGGCAGCGTGTTAGTGCCCAGCATCGGTTATCGATACCAGCCCGAAATCAGCGGCTTCTTTGGAAGGATTGTTGTTTCTCCGTTGGTCGGCCTGGAAAAAGATGGTGGCTATCTGTTCTGGGCCGGTATTGGATTTGGTTACAAATTTTAAAAAAATGATTTCCAGTTTTTTATCATGACTAAATCTCATTTTATCTCATCACTCTCATTTTAATTTTTAAATATCAAAAAATCAATATTTATGCATTAAAAAATTACGCTGCACCGGATTGTTTTTGGCTTAACCGTTTTATCTCTTTTTATTATGCAAACGGCCTGTCATAATTTTTATATGATAAGCAAAACCCCGGTAACCGTTGCAACCAACGATATTGAACAATTAAAATTGCAAAACCGCGACTTCATTCTGCGAAGCGGAACCACCGCCTGGTATATGAAAGAAGTTACACTAAGTGCTGATCAGAAAACTTTACAATGCACATTAGACAGTTTGCCCCCCCAACATAAACTGCACCTTTCAAAAGGCCGTCGTGGTAAACTCAGGTACAAAACGAATTCGCCGGAAACCAATGTTTTAAATGAAGTACATTTCTATTCCCCGGCTGATGAAGCCGCCAAGCCAGGCGCTGTGTATACATTATCACTTGATAAAGTGCAAAAAATAGAAGTGCTGGAAAAAGACAAAGGGCGTACCACAGGGAGCTACGTAATAGGAGCAATCGGTTACACTATCGGGGCTGTTATGGTAGCAGGTATTATTATTGCTGCTACAAAAAGCTCCTGCCCGTTTGTAAGCGCGTATGATGGAAATGAATTTACACTGCAGGGCGAAATATATGGCGGAGCTATTTACCCGCAACTGTGCCGTAACGATTATGTAAAACTAAAAATGGCACCTAATGCAAACGGTAGTTTGCAGTTGAAGATAAGCAATGAATTAAAAGAACGCCAGTTCACGGACCTTGCCGAATTGATGGTGGTTACCCATAACAAAAATTCCAGAATCCTTTCTGATGAACAGGGCAATTTATACAATATTGAAAAGCCGGAACAGCCTGTTGCTGCCACATTCAGCAATAATAAGAATGCGCTTGAACCATTGCTTTATGCCGGCGATAATCAACTGCTGCATTTTGATGACACCGTATCAGCCACAGCAGCTAACGAGTTAATATTAAAATTCAACAAACCCCTTACTACCAAAAAAGCCAAATTGGTTCTTGCCCTGAAAAATTCTTACTGGTTAGATTACCTGTATGGAAAAATGGCAGAAGGCTTCGGCAGCTACTACAATACTTTTATTAAGCAGCAATATGCCAAGCCCGTAGCTGAACTGGAGAAATGGACACGTGAGCAACAGCTTCCCCTGGAAGTTTCTGTAAAAACCACGGCGGGCTGGCAAAAAATAACCGGGCTAACCACCATTGGCCCGCTTACTACCAGGGAAATTGTTGTACCGTTAACTATTGAAGCAATTTCACAGCCATTCACAGAAATAAAATTAAGCAGTGGTTTTATGTTTTGGGAGATCGACTATGCGGCGATGGATTATAGCGAAAACAGTTCCTTTACTGTGCAACAACTATTACCGGTTACTGCGGTTGATGAAACCGGCAAAAATGTTGTAGACAAATTGATTTCTGCCGATGGCAATTATCTTGAGCAGCCCCTGCCCGGAACGGTAACAACGATAACCTACCGTTATCAACCTGTGCCCGATGGAAAAACACAAACATATATCCTTCATACCAAAGGTTATTACGAGCACGTTAGAAATTTTGAAGGTGGCCCTAAGCTTGCTTTTCTTGAACAATTTAAAAAGCCGGGCGGCTTTCCAAAATTCAGCATGGAAATGTATAAAAAAGTGCGTAGTACCCACCTTGAAACTTTGGCGGTAAAATAACGAGGTGTGTGTCAAAAAATATCAGGACAATTTTTATTCTGTCATTTTAAAAAATTTAATTTATGAGATCTATAGCAACCATGGCATTACCCGGCAAAAGTGTGATGCAGGTTTATCTAAGCAAACCATCCGAAAAACAATCTCCAGGTAATCTGTCTAATACAGAAAAGAAAATAGTGTGGTGGGCCATTAAACTGCGGCTGTTTTATCTCACGTGTATTACGATAAAACATCCGAAAAGGGTCATGAAATTATTTGGGGTAATGCTAAAGTTGCGAAAAAATATCTGGGGTGGTGACCTGGAAAAGATACACAGGATCGGCAACAGGTATTACTATAATATTTATACACCCGGCTGGCCCTCAAAAGCATATGATGAACTGATAAAAAGCGAATTGCGCAGGCATGCATCACCACTTACTGCAAGTGAAAAACTTTCCTTTATTTTCTTCGCTGTTACAAGAAAATGCCCGCTTCGCTGCGAACATTGTTTTGAGTGGGATAACCTGAATCAAAAAGAATCTTTTACAAGAGAGGAACTATTGAAAACAGTAGAAATCTTTCAAAAAGAAGGCGTGTTACAGATCCATTTCAGCGGAGGTGAGCCAATGGTACGGATCAAAGACCTGCTGGAAGTAATAAAACTGGCAAGCAATAAAAGTGAATGTTGGGTAATTACTTCAGGATTTAATTTAACAAAAGAAAATGCGTGCCTGCTAAAAAAAGCCGGCTGTAGAGGTGTGGTGGTAAGCATCGATCATTATATTCCTGAATTGCATAACCTGTTCCGAAATCACCCTGATTCTTTCAACAAAGCGGTTGAAGGAGTGAAAGCCGCCAGGGAAGCGGGATTAGTTACCGCGGTAAGCGTGTGTGCCACCAAACATTTTATCAGCAGCGGTTACACAATGCCGTATATAACATTCGCAAAAACACTCGGCGTTAATTTTGTGCAGTTGCTTGAACCAAAGAATGTTGGAAATTACAGCGGGAAAGATGTTTTACTGGAAGAAAAACATATTGTGCAACTTGAAAAAATATTTACTGATGTAAACCATTCCCCTTTTTACAATGATTATCCAACGCTTATGTATCATGGCTACCATCAAAGACGCGTGGGTTGTTTTTCAGGAAGCCGCAGCGTATATGTAGATTCTGTTGGTGACGTACATGCCTGCCCTTTTTGCCATACCAAGGCATATAATATTC
>JAOQAL010000793.1 GCA_025963615.1 Chitinophagaceae bacterium
TTGATCTTTACTCTTTCCCGATGGCAGGAATACCAGCTTTGTTCCACATGCCTGTTAGAAGCCATCAAAAAGTGCCAATCGCCTTCCAGTGTAAAATTTCCATTCTCAAAATCAAATTTTATATCAACTAATGGCAAATGGGTTGCAAACTGGTGGCCATCGGTATTATGCACAGCCGCCATGGCCACTGCAGAAGGTGTAATTGCGTATGCAAAATATTTAAGGGGAATTTGCTTTTCCATTTCTTTTATTTACTTGCTATCCAAACCTACCAAAGTAGCGGCATGAAAATGGCTATAATCGTTGAATAGGCAAAGACAATCGGCAAAAAGGAGAAATGAAGCGAATCAAGACAGGGCAGTTTATCAAAGAAATAACACAAAGGCGGGAGGTCATTCATTTACCAGCCTGTATTATTAATACTGGCTGCTTACCTGGTACAATACTTTATATTGATCCTCACTTAATCCTATGGTCGTATCCTGCAACCAATGACGCTTAAAAGAAGCGATAACGGCTGAGGTATCTTTCATATCGTAACCAATGACACGTAGCGCCTGCAGATGATCAAAATTTGGAGGCACAGTCACACACGAAGTATCACCAAACCAATAACCAAAACCATTATCCGCTAACTGTTTCCACGGAAACCTCCAGTTTGGATCCACTTTGCGGCCGGGTGCAATATCGCCATGACCAATAAAATTGGCGGCCGGTAAGTTAAAGGATCTTTTTAAGCGGCCCAGTAATTCTATCAGGCTGTTAATTTGTGGTTCAGTGAAATATTCAAACCCATTATTGTCAAGTTCGATGCCGATACTGCTACTGTTAATATCTGTATTGTTTCCCCACCGGCTTAGACCGGCCTGCCATGCCCGCAGGTAATCGTTGAGCATGTGGTGCACGGTACCATCCTTACAAATAACATAATGAGCACTTACTTTTGATTTTTCATTGGTAAACGTATTTATAGTTTGTTCACAGGCGTTTTGCGCGGTGTGGTGAATAATCACAAAATTGGGGCGGCGCATATCGAAGTTTGTTGTTCCGGCCCGGAAAGGTTCATTGCTTACAGAATCCTCCAGCGGGAATCGCGTCAGGATTTTAGCGAACGCACGAGCCTGTTTTTTATACTTTTTATTTGCGGTTGCATAAGGATTGCGGGAGCAAGCAGAAGCCAGTAAAATAATAAATACAGTTAAAATTAATCTGTTCATTTTTAATTTATTATTTGTGCGCAAAATAGCAAAACATTGGATAGACAGGAAACAATTAAAGCAGGCTCGTAGTGAAAAGATTCCTCTTCTATCGGTTCAATTACATGTTATAAGCTCCGTAATAGGCAGCGCCCAGTAAAGGGGTTTTATCATTTAATATAACATTCACCGGGGTTTGCCGGAGCAGGGTTTCCATCCTGTCGCTTTCAAAAAACAAAGTTTGCCATTTCTCCTTTTGTAATAAAGGCAGGATTTTAGGAGGAATGCCGCCCCCGAGAAAGAGACCGCCGGTCGCTTTATACTTCAATACCAGGCTTGATGATTCGGTAGCAAGATAACGGACATATAATTCCATGGTCTGGCTGCATACTTCATCTTTTCCGGCAATCGCATTTTCGCTAATAACGGCAGCTGGATCTTCTGTTTCCATTTCTTTCATTAACCATTCCGGCGTCTTATTCTTTTTTTCTTCTGTAAGAAACCGGAATATATTATGTATGCCCGGGCCGCATATTACGTGCTCCCAGCAGATATAATTAAATTGTTTGGCCAACCAGTTATACAATTCAAAATCAAGTGCTGTACGGCTGGCGAAAGCGCTGTGTCCTCCTTCTGTCGCAAAGGGATGATACCGTTTTCCATCCCAATATAAGCCAGCCTCACCCAAACCCGTGCCGGGGGCTATTATGGCGATGTTACCCTGTTGTGTATTATTACCTTCATCCAGCTTGCATAATTCTCCGGGTTCCAATCCCGCCAACCCGAAAGCAGTTGCTTCGAGGTCATTAATAAACGAAATATGCTGCACCTGCAATTCTTTTTGCATAGCGTCCCTATCAAGTCTCCAGGGAAGATTTGTAAGTTTTACTTTGCCGTCAATGACAGGACCGGCAACAGCCATGCATATCTTTCCAGGCAACTGGTCCTCGCCGGCAAACTGCCGGATGATTGCCGTGAGCGAGGAAAAATCTTTGGAATGAAAACTCTGTTGTCGTAAAATGGTGAGTCCTTTTTCTCCTGGCTGGTATAAAGCGATATTTACTTTGGTACCTCCGATATCACCTGCAAGAATTGTATCTTTTTTACCAGCATCATAATTTTTAAAGGCGACGGGAATAAGCATACATATTTTTTAAAAAAAGGATCCTGAAATTACGGTGTGTTTATCCTTACACTTTATCATTCGATAAGCTGTTCCACATGGGCCAGCCTTCCATCCGAAGTCATGCCTTCGATCACTACACGGAAAAAGTCGCTTACATCATTATTATAAAATGTGAGTGTTGCCTGGCGTTTACCGGGGTAAAGAATAACATTAGGATTCCAGTATATCGTAGTTCGAAAATCTTTTTCTTCATTCCGCCTGTCAAACGTTCCATAGTTAGGAGAATAAAACTGCCGCACCCCGGTATACCCATACACAATATTATTGGATAGTCCTTTGCCTGGTACGGGTTTTACATCACCACCCCGACGGGTATAAATAGCGATAGCTCCACCTGACCCTCCACCAAAGGCCCCAATAAATGGCGGACGGAATACTTTTATATAGGCCACGTCGCTAACATTCACCGTTGAGATCAGACTTACATCGGTTGGCATTTCATCTAAAAAAAGTGCCGGCGTACTTCCCCGCCACTGCAGAGAAGTGTTGGCACCTGAGGTACTAATTTGCAAGCCTGCCACTTTCCCCTGTAAATAAGTGAAAATATTCATCGCGCTTCCAGAAAACGGATCATGCAACAGGTCAAACTGGTAGCCATCCCCGCTAGTGAATAATCCCGATGTATATTTTTCATCCAGTACCTGGATAGGCGATTTTGTTTTAGCTTTTACCACCACTTCTTCCAACACTTTTCCCGCTACCATATCCCGTATGCGGTTAGCTTCTGAGGCCAGTAAACTATGCCTGTAGTTACCTGCAGTATCAATTAAAGGAAACAAGGTGCTGCCGGCTGTGTTAGCCGGGGGTGACATGCGGTTATCCATAAACTGTACTGAAGCATCACTTAACACTGAATTTTTGGAGAATGTGTAGTAAACGCGGATGGTATCATAAAAAATCTTTTCGGGATCATTGAATGTGCCATCAGGTAAGATAGGCATCAGAACCGTTTTGCTGGCGGAATCTTTTTGTTTTACGAACATAATAATATTACCTGCCCCCCTGAATTGCGAAGGCAGTACACCGAAAATTTTTCCCGATAACGAGAGGTAAGAAGAATCTCTCGGGTAACTGATCTTGGGAAATTTCCCTTTTACGACATCCTCCCAGTTAAAGCGGCGCCAGCCATGCGTAAGCATCACCAGGTCGAGGTGCTGCGCTACGGAATCATCGTCATTGGAAAAATAATAGGCTGAATTGAATACCTGACCGCGTAATTGACTGGTTAATAAAAGATGTGAAATAATGTTATTACTGCTATCGGTATCAATATTCTCATCCGTTACGGATATGGACAGAGAAGCTTGTAAACTGTCAGGAATTGAAATCTGTATTTGATTTTTCGCGCGTTTACTTAAGCCGTATTGTTTCACTTCCATTAGTGGTTGAAAAACGGATTCATAGTTATTTACGTAGGTTATCCGTTCGGCTAATGGTTTCCATTTATCATCCAACACCGTCACGGTAAGAATTCCGGTAGGAAGATTTTGGGTTGGGATGCTTTTTTGCACCGGGCCTTTGTTGGTATTCTCGGTAATTTCAAATACCTTATTTTGATACATGGTGCCGACAATATGAATATCCGATGAACCCTGCGCCAGATCGGGAGTGAAATTAATATTCAGAATTCTTTTTGTTCCCGTTACGGTCACCTGCATTGAAATGCCGCTTTGTTTAATGGCGGGCAAGGGGGTTATATGGTCTGTTCCTTTTTCATCTTTCCATTTAGCGGTATAGGTAGTATTTGCTTCCGGCACCAATAAAAAATAACCCATGCCATCATGAAGATTACGAAGGGGAGAGAGGGTCTTGCCTTTACTATCTGTAATGGTGCCTTTCAATTTTATCGGCCGTCCCCATTGATCATTCGCTTTAAAAGCAATTTTGTTACTAATACCTGCCACGGCATCACCTCCTTCAGGAAAAAATTGCAGCGAAGGGATAACAGTCTTATCATTTTTAGAAGAGGCGCTGGTTGATGAAAGCACGCGGACATCTTTGTTATAAAGAAACGCAGTATCAAAATTGAGCATCCATTTCGTATAGCCCCGTACATGAACGGATTTCCCGGTATAATCGGTGGGAATTTCGAACTGTCCGTTGGCAGCGGAATTGATAACCGGGTAAGCACCGTGCAATACTATCTTGCCTTTTTCATCTGTCCAGTCAAGATATACTGTTTTGGCAGCCCCGGCAGGATAGATATCTTCCATCAGGTAAGCCTTAAACCAGATGGTTTCACCTGTAGCATAACTTGATTTATCGAAATGCAGGTACATCCGTTCCTGGCTATATTTACCGGCGTACACCGAAAGAGTGGAATCTATGTTTTGCGCGTTGGCGTATGAACCCTGAATGAGGAAAATCCAAACAATAAGACAACAATTTATTCGCACTGGTTTCTGTTTTATACTTAATAAATAATGATGGCTGTAAATTACAGCAGTAAGCTAAACGAAACAAAACGTTAACAGTTTGGCAACAAAAAAATTTATCTCCCGGTTGATATTGGAAGGCAAATTTATAAACAATATTACATCGGCTTCGATATAGCGTATTAGTAGAAAGTAGGTCAAGGAATTATAATCATTCCTGGACCGGAGTGGCTATTAGTCCAGCCGCCTGGGTCAGGTTGGGACGGTCAGACCCACACTACATATTCCTGCGGTATTGCCCTCCCACTTCATACAAGGAATGCGTTATCTGGCCCAGTGAACAATATTTTACAGTTTCCATCAAGCGCTCAAACAGGTTCTCATTATTGATAGCGGCTTGTTTCAGCTTCCTGATCTCTTCTTCACTTTTAGTCTCAGTCCGTTTCCGGAATGCCAGCAGGTTTTGTATCTGTTGTTCCTTTTCTTCCTTTGTACTCCTCACTACCTCCTTCGGTATGATGGTTGGCGACCCTTTTTTATTGAGAAATGTATTCACCCCCACTACTGGCAATTCACCGCTATGTTTCATGTGTTCATAATAAAGGCTTTCTTCCTGTATTTTATTACGCTGGTACATGCGTTCCATGGCACCCAACACACCGCCGCGTTCTGTAATCCGGTCAAACTCCGTCATCACGGCTTCTTCCACCAGGTTGGTTAATTCCTCTATGATAAAAGAGCCCTGTATAAAATTTTCTGTTTTGGCGCTTCCCAGTTCCCGGTTAATAATAAGTTGTATCGCCATGGCACGCCTGACGCTCTCTTCTGTCGGTGTGGTGATCGCTTCGTCGTAGGCATTGGTATGAAGTGAACTGCAATTATCATTGATTGCGTACAGCGCCTGCAGCGTCGTTCGTATATCATTGAAATCAATTTCCTGCGCATGTAAGCTTCTGCCGGAAGTCTGAATATGATATTTCAGCATCTGGCTGCGTTTATTCGCCTTGTATTTATATTTCATGGCTTTGGCCCAGATTCGCCGGGCCACCCTGCCAATCACGCTGTACTCGGCATCCATACCATTGCTGAAAAAGAAAGAAAGGTTGGGGGCGAAGTCATCGATGTTCATGCCCCGGCTTAAATAATATTCCACATAAGTAAAACCGTTAGATAGCGTAAAAGCTAGTTGTGTAATCGGGTTAGCACCTGCTTCCGCGATATGATAGCCACTGATACTGACGCTGTAAAAATTCCTTACCTTATTATTAATAAAATATTCCTGCACATCTCCCATCAACTTCAAAGCGAATTCCGTAGAGAAGATACAGGTATTTTGCGCCTGGTCTTCTTTCAGTATATCGGCCTGCACTGTACCCCGTACCTGCTGTAATGCCGATTGTTTGCATTGTTCATAGGCTGCGGGCGGTAAAATTTCCTGCCCGCTTATTCCCAATAGTTTTAAGCCTAAACCATTATTTCCTTCGGGCAACCTTTCAGGAAATGAGGGATTATAGTATAATGGCCTGGGTAAATTTCTAAATTTCTCCTCTAATGTTTTATCGACGTCCACATAGCTACCGGGAGGCCCCTGTCCATTTATCTCCAGCCATTTTTCACATTGCTGATCAATAGCCGCATTGAGAAAGAAAGCAAGTATCATGGGAGCAGGGCCATTGATCGTCATAC
>JAOQAL010000821.1 GCA_025963615.1 Chitinophagaceae bacterium
AAATATGATAAGCAGTAATAATAGATCTATTCATATTAGCATTCTGTACAGCAGAAATTTTTAATTACCTCCGCAAAAACAATTGACATGCAGGATCAAAATGAAAACGAGCGAGAATATGCCAGGAGAATTTAAAAAATAAGCAGACCCGTCTTTGAACATGAAATCATGTTCTTTTATAATATCTTCTTCGTTGAATACCTACTAAATTATTTTAATAGCTGAATCGGAAGGAACAGATAATAAAAAAAACTTATTGCAAAATAAATTAAGCAACCTACTTCTTAAAAAAGCTAGTATGCGTAATTCAATTAATTATTTTACTATTTTTAATCCCAATAACCTTACTATGATATTCTGGCGAAGACTTAAACAATTACGTATTCAATACGGACTAACCCAGCAGGAAATGAGTGAAAGACTTTACATGGCCCAGTCCACTTATAGCCGTTATGAAAACGATGTATCCAAAGTTACCACAGGCATCGTTATACGAATAGCCAAAGAATTTAAGGTCACTACAGACTGGCTGCTGAATACCGAGGAAACAGATTCTTGAATAGCGTAAAGATTACCAGATATCCTTATCGTTTTCTAAAAATTCGGTTGCAATGCATGCTTTGTATAAAACAATTTCACATGCTCAGCAACTTCATCAGCGTTATCGGCTATTTTCAGCATGTCAAAATCATCGGGAGAAATATTGTTCTCTGTATCCATCATTATTTCCTTCATCCATTGCAAAAGTCCTTTCCAGTATTCGCTGCCGACAAGAACCAATGGCACTTCCAGCATTTTGCGGGTTTGAATTAAGGTAGCGACTTCAAAAAATTCATCCATGGTACCAAATCCACCCGGCATCATGATAAAGCCCTGTGAGTATTTTGTAAACATCACCTTGCGTACAAAAAAATAATCAAAGTCAAGGTTATGGGCTTTGTCTATGTAATCGTTGGACTGCTGTTCAAATGGCAAATCAATATTTAAACCAACGGATTTGCCACCACCCAACTGTGCTCCCTTATTGGAAGCCTCCATAATCCCGGGACCGCCACCACTGACAATTCCAAATCCTTCTTCTGCCAAACGTTTCGCCACCTCGACAGTCAATTCATAGTATTTGCTGCCGGGCTTCACCCTGGCCGATCCAAAAACTGAAATACAAGGGCCTATTTTCGCCAGGGCTTCAAAACCATCAACAAACTCGGCCATGATCTTAAATATCTGCCAGCTGGAATGAGCTTTGGATTCTGTCCAGTTACGTTGCCTGGAACTTCTTACATGATCGTTCATATATCTATATTTTCACCTGACAAGAATGCCATCCAGTGTGTTGATAAACTCAGTACCCGGGATGGCATAAGAATATGATAACGTAGAAACCGGGAATTTAGTTTGCGCCCCCCGGCTTTTTGGAAATAAGAAAAAGGCCCAGAAAGGTAAAAAGCCCATTATATATCAATAGCTCATACCCGATTTTGAATTTGCCAAATAGTGATTGTGATAAATCTTTCACAGAATTAATCCATTCACTGTCCAGTTTCAATTGTTTTTGATACCATTCAATATTATTGATGAAATCAATTCCGAGAATCAGCAGCGGGGCTGCAAGGCAAACATACAGAACCAGCTTATCATTAATCGATCTGTTGGTAAGGATCCCAAAAGAGAATAACCCAAGTAAGGGACCATAGGTAAATCCGGCTACTTTCAGGATCACATCAATGATCGACTTATTATCAATCCATTTAAAAACCATGACCATGATAAAAAACACGAGGGCGAAAATAAAGTGCACCGTCAATCTCATTCTTTTCTTTGTTTTTTCATCCCAGTCGTCCCTTCTTTTTAAGCCCAGGATATCAATGCAAAAAGAAGAAGTGAGCGCGGTAAGTGCACCGTCAGCACTTGGAAAAAGAGCAGAGATCAATCCAATGACAAAAATGATTGACACGGCAGAAGGCATATAATGCAGCGCAATGGTTGGAAAAAGATCATCCGATGGCACCTTAATTCCTTTGCTAACTGCAAACAAATATAATAAGCCACCCATCAGCAGGAATAAAAAATTCACGACAATAATTATAAAGCTGAATGTTAAAACATTCTTTTGTGAATCGCCCAATGTCCGCACACTGATATTTTTTTGCATCATCTCCTGGTCAAGTCCTGTCATGGTGACTGTGATAAACATTCCCCCGATAATCTGCTTCAGGAAAAAACCAGCGCTGTTTATATCAGTATTAAAGACCCGGGTAAGTCCCTTGCCGGATAACTCGCCCAGGGTGGAAACTATATTATGACCTGCCGTGTTCATAATATAGACAATACAAACAATCAGGCCGAGCAGCATAAAAGTCGTTTGAAGGGTATCCGTAAATACAATTGTTTTTACGCCACCTTCAAATGTATAAAGCAAAATCATTAAAAGGATAACAAACGTGGTAACACTAAACGGTACATTCATTTTTTCAAGAATGAATAGTTGCAATACATTAATAACAAGATACAATCTCGCCGTAGCGCCTAATATCCTGGAAATAATAAAAAATAAGGCACCCGTTTTATACGATATAACGCCAAAACGGCTTTGCAGGTAATTGTAAATCGAAGTAAGGTTGAGGCGGTAGTATAAAGGAAGCAGTACCCAGGCAATGATAAAATAACCGATAAAATAACCGATGACGACCTGGAAATAAGCAAAGCCCGAACCACCCACCGTACCGGGCACACTTACAAACGTAACCCCTGACAGGGATGTGCCAATCATTCCAAAAGCTACCAACATCCAGTTGGAATTACGGTTGCCGATAAAAAATGAATCGTTATTGGAATTACGGGATGTTCGCCATGCCACCAGCAGTAACACTAAAAAATAGCCTATGACAAACGAAAACAATAATAAAGGTGACATACTGTTCTGTTCAGTTTATGAGTTCGGGAAGTTTAAAAGTTTAAATAAATATCTCATTCGAAAAATTTCTGCCGGTACCGGGACCGTCACTACTTCTTAAACCAATAAACTTTTAAACTTACTGTTATTAACCTTTCTAAAACTTTGAAGGTAAAGAAAAATGCTTTCCCTTTACGCTAATTTATCTTTACTTTATGCCTATCACTGCCCTTGCGGTTTTTTGCGGATCAAAGAAAGGGAATAATCCCCTGTACGTTCAACATGCACAAGCCCTGGGTAAAATATTTGTACAACACAACATCATGTTGATCTATGGCGGCGGGAGTACGGGCATTATGGGAGCCATTGCGGATACAGTTATGGAAAACAATGGAAAAGTAACCGGCGTAATACCGAAACTTCTTGTTGACTGGGAGCATCAGCATGAAAACCTTACTGAACTGCTGGTGGTAGACGATATGCATGCCCGTAAGAAAAAACTCTATGAACTTTGTGATGCCGCTGTTATTTTACCCGGCGGTTTTGGCACCCTGGATGAATTATTTGAAATGCTGACCTGGAATCAATTGTCCATTCATAACAAGCCGATCTATATAATTAACTCCGCAGGATTTTATAATTCGCTTATCGATCATATGCGGAACTTTGAGAAAGATGGCTTTCTCTATGAAAAACTTGAAAAAAGGATTATCATATTAGACGATCCTTCAGCGCTTGTTCAATACCTGTTATAATTCCTGGGTTTTTTACCTCCACCGCCGTTTCCCCGATCTTCTTCTTCATAATTATTCCTGTTTTTTCCCTGGAAAAGAGGTACTTGTATCCCTGCCCGGATGACAGGAATTGCATTGCCGGTGTTGCCGACATAAGGCGAAAACTTGTTCCCGGAAATATCAAACAAAACAGCCAGGTAAAAATGTGGTTGACCCCCGGAACCATTACGGCCCGATGAATAGCCGGCACCTACCAACATACTATTTACATCGTAATTACTTTTAACCGTGCCAAGACCACTGCCATAAATATATTTTTGAGAAACAAAATTATGTTCAAACTGGGCCTGTGCGAACAAAAAATGTACAGGATATATTTTTACAAAACCGCCGCCACCATAGATTGATTGTTTTATTTTATCGTTACTGCCATTACCATAAAAATCAACATCACGATAGGATTGGTAAGTATAATTAACAACAATACCTGCATCTAGCCAATTGGTCATGCTATACCCCAACACGGGGCTGGCGCCTACCAAAAAAGAGCCGGTACCAAAGGATAAGGAGATACTTCCCCCCGTAAATAAATTTTCTTTCTTAAAACCTTTTTTAACTTCTTCTTTCTTTTCTTCATCCTGCGCAAACACTAAAGAGGTTGTTACAAATAATAACAAAAACGAAAACAATAGTTTTTTCATAATTCCTGTATTTATCATTCAATCGAAAATTTTTCCCGCGTTTAAAATATTATTAGGGTCAAATACTTTTTTAATCTGCTTCATTAACGAAAGCTGGGTTTCATTAAATATAATATCCATGTACTCTTTTTGAACGAGGCCGATTCCATGCTCACCACTGATGGTTCCACCAAGTTTTTTTACCAGTTCAAATAAGGCCCGCAAACTGGCGGTCATACCAGGATCATTCAGGCTGTCGGTTAGTCCCTCCTTTCGGATACGAATATGCAGATTACCGTCCCCGGCATGTCCATAACAAACGGCATGAAAATTATTTTGCCTGCCTAATTCTTTCACTCCTTTTATTAATGCCGGTAATTCAGCCCGGGGTACCACGGTATCTTCTTCAATAGTATAACCCGCCATTTTCACGGCTTCGGCTACCCGACGGCGTAATTTCCATAATTCATTTTTCTGCTGTGCATCATCTGCAAAAAATATTTCACCTGCATCATATAAAACCAGCAATTCAGCAATGGCTTCCATTTCCTTCATTAGCACGTCAGGATGATTACCATCAACCTCAATAATCAGGTGCGCGGCCACATCATCGTTGACCGGCACTACATAGCTGTCTACGAGTTTGCTCACTATTTTCAAGGCATCTGCTTCTACCAGTTCCAGCGCACTGGGTGTGAACCCGGCACGAAAAATCGCACTTACGGCCTCCCCTGCTTTTTCCAACGATTGAAAGGGCACCAGCATCAGCAGGTCATATTTTGGCAAGGGAATTAATTTCAATACAATCTTAGTTACAATACCCAACGTTCCTTCGCTGCCTACCATTAATTGCGTCAGGTTGTAACCTGTTGAATTCTTTAAAACATTCGCACCGGTCCATATTATTTCACCTGTGGGCAGCACGACTTCGAGATTAAGAACATAATCCCGCACTACGCCATATTTAACAGCTTTGGGACCGCCACTGTTTTCTGCAATATTGCCGCCAATAAAACAGGAACCCCGGCTGCTTGGATCAGGAGGATAAAATAAGCCTTTCGCTTTTACGGCATCCTGCAACACTTCCGTAATGACACCAGGTTCTGTCGTTACCTGACCGTTCCGCTCATCTATTGCAAGAATTGAATTCATTCTTTCAGTAGATAATAACACCCCGCCGAGATGGGGCAATGCGCCACCACTTAAACCCGTACCGGCGCCCCGGGGCGTAACCGGAATTTTCTCTTTATTACAGATTTCAAGAATTAAACTTATCTCTTTTGCGGTGCGGGGCTTAATAACTACCGACGGCAGATAGGAAAGCGTTTCGGTTTCATCATGCGAATAATGCTGCAAGGACTCATGATCAGTAAAAACAAACTGTTCGCCGACAATTTTTTTAAATGAATCTGAAAGACGCGGGGTAATAACTGACTTTGCCGCTATGGTCATCATACAACTATCTTTTAAACTGCTATTTTGTAAAAATCGGTTAATTCAACAACATACTAAAAGGCAGTGTACAATTTAACAATAGTTAATAATTTTTGAAGGAGGGACACATGGTTTGATGCCGGTTTCCTTTGTATGTATCAAAAATACCCTGCCTAACAAGAGAAAATTCAAAAGCGCCCCGGGTATTATTATAATTTTTTAAGGTTGATATCGTAGCATCATACGTAAATGAAAATGCGTAATCTTTATAACCCAGCCCAATCATGGGTATAACAGCGTCGCTGGAACGATAATATAAACCCGCTATAAGAAGGTATTCGCCATCTCCGGATAAATTATAATGTGCATTCGCACCCAAAACGAATTCGTAGGCTTTGGCTTGTGTGGTAAAATAAACATTCGGGTTCAGAATAACCTGGTCGTTTAATTTAAAACTTCCGTTCAAAAAGCCGATATACCGGACCGGTACCCGGTTATCCGCCGTAGGGGCTGAATCAAAAAATGATTCGCGGGGCGTATTTAAATGTTGGGCAGAAAATCCCGCATTCACATATATTCTTTCATTGGGAAAATAAGCATAATTCAACCCTGCCTGCACATCCAGGTAATTGATATTATTATTTGCCAATACGACTCCGGTCGGAAGTTTGTTATCAAAAAATTTGCCATCGAACTGATCGGGAAACTTAAGATTAGAAACATTGATCTGCTTATTAGCCCATCCCGCATTGAAACCAAGACTTAAAAGGCTTCCTGAACTTATCAATTGATGATAGGCAATGGAACCATACACTTTGGTGGACGTAAGGTTACCGCTTCCAGCTACATCACGAAGTATTACACCACCTAATCCCATCCAGCCTGTTTCAAGTTTATTCCGGAATACCTGCACATCCCCATAAGCGCTCATGGTATTATAAGGCACTGTCATGATAGCAGACCATTGGTTGCGGTAGTTAATGCCAAGCCGGTAATCGCCATCCGGAATAAAGCCGGTATTAGCTGGATTCGTAGTCAATGGAGAATTAAAAAATTGCGAAAAATGAAGATCCTGTGCCTGTAGCGAAGTCGCGAGCCATGAGCTGCCGGCGATGAACAATCCGACTAGTATACACTTCTTC
>JAOQAL010000823.1 GCA_025963615.1 Chitinophagaceae bacterium
CTGTGGCAAACCTTTTCCTGAGATTGGACAAAATATTTTCACGGATATCTGAAACGGTAAGCTTTATTTCAGGTTTCATATCATAAAGCATCATTGACTTGCCACCACTGGCTGCACAGCAATCCCATACCCGGGCAGACGCTCCCCATTCGACCTGTTTTAAAAGCTCTTCTACTTTTTGCGAATTCAAATCCTGGACTACGGCTTCTTTGTCTAACTCAATTATCCCGTCCAGTTTTGTTGTATTGAGAACAGCAAGACCATGCTCATTGATTTCTTCAAATGGTATGCTATGAGAACTTAATTTCGAAAGAACGGCTTTCCCATAACCGGGCCTGATACGCAGGAAAAGAGAAGGTTGTATAAGATGTGATAAGCAAAAAGCAGGGATGTCAATAGATTCGCTTAAATCACCGGGCCATGGAAAAATATCATGCACATTAAATTCCGGATAGAGCAAGGCCATTTTATTTTCTAAAGGAAGAGTTGCCTTTTCGTTCCATGCCGGTTGAAGGTTTTCCAGTAATTCATTTTTTCCTGTTGAACATAAAAAAAGGCTGTCCAGCATCTTTTTTTCCGGCGTTATTCCTTTTAGTGCCCAACCGGAACGGTAATAACAATAACATAGCTGGATAATATATTTCCTATCCCGGGACCCATATTTTTTGTTCGCTGAAAAATATTCCTTCAGAAAAAAAGAAAACGGGGTTTTGCCTGAATACTGCTGAATGAGAAATAACGCTGAAGAAAGATAACTCCGGAATAATTGTTCTTTTGCCATTCCTGTATAATATGAAAGCGCAATAATAGGAATAAAACTTTTATTATCTCCTGTTGATAGCGGACAGGCTTACAGCATTATAAGAGGATCATCACAAATCCGGAAATTTTCATTAAATGTATCCATGAAACTGATATCGTCATCCGATAATGAAAAGTCAAAAATGTTGAAATTTTCTTCGATCCGTTGCGGGTTTACCGATTTCGGAATTACCGAAACACCATGTTCAATATTCCAACGCAAAATGATTTGTGCCGGCGATTTATCATATTTCCGGCAAAGCTGCTGCAACCGGATGTCATTAAACTTTCTACCTCTTGTCACCGGGGAATAGGATTGAAGCTGGACATTTCTTTCCTGGCACCAGGAAAGCAGTTCTTCCTGGTACAACCAGGGAGTGAATTCAACCTGATTAACAACCGGAATAACTGTTGCATACCTGTTAAGTTCCTCCAAAAAAGGAATAAGATAATTAGCAACCCCGATGGCTCTTACTCTTTTATCATGATATAATTTTTCCAGCGCCTTCCAGGTAGCTTCTCTTTTTCCTTTTAACGGCCAATGCACCAGGTACAAGTCGATATATTCCATACCCAGTTTACTCATGCTTACGTCAAAAGCTTTCAGCGTCTCGTCATAACCCTGATCATCATTACCGACTTTAGTAGTTACAAAAATGTGCTGCCTTTGGATTCCGCTCTGCCTGATTGCATTGCCAACTTCAGTTTCATTTTCATACATCGCTGCAGTGTCAATTAACCGGTAACCGGTTGCAAGTGCTGTCAATACCGCGGCTTCTGCTTCCGCATCATGGGTATCATACACTCCCAGCCCCAGCAACGGCATCTGTACACCGTTGCTGAGTGTGGCATAAGGTTGTCTTTTCATAATTCTTAAAACTTTGTTATCTACCATTTATCGAGACCCAGCAATTTTTTACCTAAAACAGATAATTCAGCAACCCCATAGTTTGTTTTTTCCCAATTGCGTGGATCTCCGGGAAACGCATAACCTTCCGGTGCATTTCTTTCTCTCCATGAATTGATACGCCAATCACGCAGGGCTTCATTATCTTCTTCAGCAGGCATCATAGAAATATATTGAGCAATCCGTACTTTATTATCACTTCTATTGGGCCTTATACCGTGCGGTTGCAGGCTGTTAAAAATCAGCAGGTCGCCGGCATTCATTTTTACTTTCACCATTTCAAATCCGCTTGTATCCGGTTGAAAATGATTACGGTCATCCGGCTGGGTTAGTTTCCATGTGTCATAAGTTCTGTACAATTCAGGCAAACACTGAAAGCCCCCCATGTTTTCATCTGTCTGGTCAGCCAGAGCCAGTACACCCTGTACATTTACCGGTTTTGTTTCAGGATCATAGTCCCAGTGAATAAATCCTTTATATTCAAAGCCTGGTCTTATCGGGAAATTCAGGTTGGCCCGGTCAATAGTTACCCAGAGTTTTTCTGTTCCCCAGATGTCAACGAAAGCATCATATACCCGTTGCATTTGGCGGTTATTCCACAAAAGCTGGTTATTATATACTTCCACCATACCGGTATTGGTAAGTTCTTTCATTTTCATTTCTGCCCGGGGCGGTGCATACCATGTTTCAGGATCATTGGGATTTTTTTCCTCAAACTCCCATAAAAAATCAGCGGTTTTTTTTGCCTGTTCTACCGGAACAGCATTTTTTATAACCACATATCCGTTTTGTTTCCAGAAGCTAAAATCCTCTTCATTCAGTACCCGCAATGATTTCCCATTACTCCGATCATTTAATTTTTCGACACTGCTTTTCGCTGTGGAAGGGTTTCCAGGAATGTCTTTATGTGCATTGCCGGGGGCCATTGCCGGCGTCATAGTAGGAGCCATTGTTTGTTGTTCCATATAGCAAGTATTAGTTGTGAGTAGATAATTTTAAAATTGTTACCGGGCATTGCCTGTTGCTGAGGTTGCAAAAACCTGCGGCAGTTCTGTGTTTACAGGTCTTATGTTCAGAAACAGGCTGTTTTACAAAATAATCAGTGGAAGGTTTCCCGCTCTTATACAAGTTACTGTTTAAGTTATTATCTGCAAGGGTTGTAATTTCCTGGTTCATATATCAAGCATTTTGTTACTTCAAAAGTACTTCCCTGGCAAAGGCCTTTCCTACACTTGCAGTAGCCATTTTTTGTTCTGTATTGATATTTTTATATAAAAAGAGAAGGAAAAAGTATATTTATGTATAAGTAATTACGTAACAGGATCTGAAAGCGTATGAAAGTAAAGCTCGAGGAAATAAGGCCCGGTATTGATAGTTCATTCACGATTTTACTTACACCCCGGCTGAATGATCTTTTCTACTGGCATTTTCATCCTGAATATGAAATCGTTTATGCGGAAGCGGCCCATGGTATTCGCCATGTGGGTGATCATATATCAAAATACGAAGGCAGTGACCTGGTATTTATCGGCCCAAATATTCCACACCTGAACTTTGATTATGGGGTGAAAGCCACGGTTGAAATCGTGGTGGTACAAATGAAAGAAGATTTTTTGGGTAAGGATTTTTTTAGCCGTCCTGAAATGGCAGATATCCGGAATTTATTCGACCGGGCAAAAAGCGGTATTGCTTTTTATGGCGAAACAAAAAAAATAGTCAGTGATAAATTAAGTCGCTTGAGTTCGCTTCCGCATTTTGAGCAGCTGATTGAATTGCTGGGTGCCTTCCAGGTTCTTGCCACGAGTAAAGAATATGAAGAATTGAATAGCCGCCCGATAGCCAATGCTTCTTTATTGAAAGAGCAAAAAAGAATGCACCAAATTTATCATTACCTTGAAACACATTACCAACAGACCGTTGATGTAAATGAGATAGCGACTATGGTGCATCTCAGCACGGCGGCTTTCTGCCGGTATTTTAAGAAATCAACGCATCTTACTTTTACTGATTTTGTAAATCAATACCGTATCAACCAGGCCAAAAAATTATTATTGTACGATAAAAATGTAACAGAAGCCTGCTACAACAGTGGTTTTGAAAACCTTTCTTATTTCAATAAAACATTTAAAAAACTAACGGGAGAAAACCCGTCGGCGTTTAGGAAGAGGATTAGAGAATGTAAAATGTAAAATGAGAAATATAAAATATAAAATGTAAAAGTAAACAACATGAGAATAGGCTCCGGAGCAGAATTTGGAAAGAATGAGAAATGAGAGATGAGAAATAAGGAATGAGAAATGAGAAATAAGAAATGAGGAATGAGAAAGTTAACGGCATGGGTGTGGAAACTCAACATGCGACGATGCTGGTGGGAATGTAAAATGAGAAATAAGGAATGTAAAAGTTACAGGACTTCGTATAGAATTGCGGGAGACATATGCTGTGATAAATTTTCTTTACAATTCCAGTAATGTTTTTACCGGATCTTTTCCAATTAATAATTGTTCAGGGTTTTCGAGCAATTCCTTTACTCTTACCAAAAAACTTACTGACTCGCGGCCATCAATAATACGATGATCATAACTCAAAGCGAGATACATCATTGGTTTAATCACCACAGCACCGTTTATGGCCATTGGCCTTTCCTGTATTTTGTGCATACCGAGTATCGCACTCTGTGGAATATTAATAATTGGCGTACTCATTAAAGAACCGAATACACCGCCATTCGTAATTGTAAATGTCCCCCCTGTTAATTCGTCGGCAGTGAGCTTGCTGTCCCTTGCTTTGCCGGCCATTTCAATCACTTTTTTCTCAATATCCGCCATACTCAGGCTTTCTACATTCCGGATCACAGGCACTGTAAGCCCCCGGGGTGTGCTTACGGCAATACTAATGTCGGCATAGTCATGATAAAGCAATTGGTCGCCATCTATATAGGCATTCACCGAAGGCCATTCAGCGAGTGCTACCGCACAGGCTTTTGCAAAAAAGCTCATAAAGCCTAATCCAACTCCATGTATTTCTTTAAACTTATCCTTGAATTTGGCCCTTATTTCCATGATGCGGCTCATATCCACTTCATTAAAAGTAGTAAGCATGGCCGTGGTATTCTTTGATTCCACTAATCTGCGGCTGATCGTTTTGCGCAGGTTGCTCATTTTCTCTGTACGCACATTGCGGGTAAACAATTCTGTGCCGGCAAATGCTTTTTTACCAGGATTGGCTAAGGCGGCCAATACATCATCTTTTAATATTTTTCCACCCACTCCTGTTGCCGAAATGGAGGAGGGGTTTACTTTCTTGTCTGTTATCATGGCGGATGCCACCGGGGTTGCTTTCACATCAGCACCTGCTGAACTAACGGGAGCAGCCGTTTTCGCTTCTGCTTTAGGCTCTGTTTTTGTTGTTTTCTTTTCTTCTTTTTTTTCAGCCACCGGGGAACCATTGGAAGCAGGTTTGGCTGCTGTATCGTCTATAGTAGCCAGCAGATCTCCAATTTTTAATGTTTCGCCTTCCTGAACGGCTGTTTTTAGGGTGCCGGCTTTCTCAGCATTTACTTCAAAAGTTGCTTTCTCGCTTTCCAGCTCCGCTATTACTTCATCTCTTTCCACATACTCGCCATCTTTTTTGGTCCACTTCAGTAATGTTACTTCACTGATAGATTCGCCAACCGTAGGTACCTTTATATCTATTGCCATAAAACGCTTTGAGTGGTGCAATTTCGGAAAAAATACAGACAAAAGGCAGATTCAGTTTCGGACAAAGAAATTAAGGGTTCAATAGGGAAAGCTGCGAGCTTCTAGCTGCAAGCTTCTAGCTGCAAGCTGCGGGCTATAAGCTCCAAGACTTAAGAAAGTTACAGCACTGGAGAGGGCTGCAAGCTGCAAGCTGCGGGCTGCGAGACTTAAGAAAGTTACACAACTATCGGTGTCGTAGCTCATCGCTTGCGGCTCGTGGCTTGCAGCTAAGAGCGTGTCGCACAACCGGATAACATCCAGCGGAAATGACGGGGTGCAAATATTACCATCAAATACTGAATGCCGTTTCAACAATCTCCTCCTGCTCCTGTTTATGTACTTTATTATAACCCGTAGCGGTAGACGCGGAAGGCTGACGGCTGATCACACCATAATTAATACTCTTTAAACTCATTTGCAGGAAAGAGGCCGCGCCCATATTCAACGGTTCTTCCTGAACCCAGAACCAGGTAGCCTTGCTGTATTTTTTATATAGCTCTTCCAGTTGTTTATAGGGTAATGGATAAATCTGTTCAACACGGATAATTGCTACATCCGTATGATTATCTTTTTGCTGTCTTTCCGCCAGATCAAAATAAATTTTACCAGTACAGAATAAAACTTTTTTTACGTTGGCCGTATCGGCGAACGTATCATCAATCACTTCTTTGAAACCGCCACTTAAAAATTCTTCTTTCTTCGAATAACTGGCTGGTAAACGGAGATTCGCTTTCGGGGAAAAATTAATCAATGGTTTTCTGAACGCCCATGCTAATTGCCTTCTTAAGGCGTGGAATAAGTTAGCAGCTGTCGTAATATTGGTGATGACCATATTCAGCTCGGCGCACATTTGCAGAAAACGTTCCATCCTGGCGCTGCTATGTTCAGGTCCCTGCCCTTCATAACCATGTGGCAACAACATTACGATGCCGTTCATGCGATTCCATTTTTGCTCACCAGCCGCTATAAACTGATCGATCATTGTTTGCGCACAGTTTGCAAAATCGCCAAACTGCGCTTCCCATAGTACCAGGGCATTCGGGTTGGCAAGTCCATATCCATATTCAAATCCAAGTACGCCGTATTCACTCAGGAAAGAATTAAATATCCTGTACTTACCACCGGCTCCCGGTATACGGCTGAGACGGTTATAAGCGAGGTCCGTATTTTCATCGCGTAATACCGCATGACGGTGACTAAAAGTCCCCCGCTGCACATCCTGCCCACTCATCCGCACATCTTTTCCATCGGCAATGATGCTGCCATAAGCCAGTAATTCACCGGTAGCCCAGTCCAATTTTTGTTCGGCTTCAAATAATTTTATTTTTTCCTGGATAATTTTTTCCACTTTCCGAAGCGGTTTAAAATCATCTGGCCATTTCATAATGGATTCAAATATTTTATTGAATTCCTCTTCGCTGATAGCGGTAACCGGTGATTGTTCAAAATCTTCAGCAGTTGCTTTGCGGAGATTGCGCCACCATATTTCCGGTTGCTGGTACGTGTAAGGTAATGGATGCTGCTTCACCTCGTCTAACCGGTCCTGCAAATCGCTCCAGAATTTTTTCTCCATTTCTTTGGCAAGTTCTTGTGCATCTTTTTCGCCATTTTCCAGCAGGTATTTTATATAAACTTCCCGGGGATTGGGATGCTTATCAATCAACGAATACAAGGTTGGTTGTGTAAACTTAGGATCATCTCCTTCATTATGTCCGTGTTTGCGGTAACATACCATATCAATAAATACATCTGAATGAAACTCGCTGCGGTAGCGGGCTGCTATTTCAGCGCATTTCACCACAGCCTCAGGATCATCCCCATTTACATGCAGTACCGGCGATTGTACCATGGCTGCAAGAGATGTACAATAATCAGCGCTGCGGGCATCATCAAAATCAGTGGTAAATCCTATCTGGTTATTTATAACAAAATGCAAGGTGCCGCCAGTATAATAACCATCCAGTTTGCACATCTGCACTACTTCATATACAATGCCCTGCCCTGCCAGTGATGCGTCGCCATGAATTAATATCGGCAATACGCTTTCATATACTTCATCGTGTAAGATATTACTGCTGCTTCTTGCAAATCCTTCGACCACCGGATCCACGGCTTCCAGGTGTGAAGGATTTGGCATTAGTTTCAGATGAATCGTTTTTCCTTCCGGCGTATGTATTTCACTTCCAAAACCCATATGATATTTAACATCGCCGCTTCCCATGGTCTGGTCCAGCGCGCCGGTACCTTCAAATTCACTGAATATCTGTTCATATGTCTTACCCATGATATTCGCCAGCACATTGAGGCGTCCCCGATGCGCCATACCTATTACCACTTCTTTTACATTTAATTCCGCGGATTTATTAATGATAGCGTCCAATGCAGGTATCGTAGATTCTCCTCCTTCCAATGAAAACCTTTTTTGCCCTACATATTTTGTATGCAAAAACTTTTCAAACATAACCCCTTGGTTTATTTTTTCCAGTATCCTTTTCTGTTTTTCCAGGGGAACCGGATTGATAAAATTTCTTTCCATTTCATTGGCAAGCCAGTTTACCCGGTTCTGGTCACTGATATATTTATATTCAATACCGACATGCCCGGCATACACTTTATTGAGATGCGTCTGAATGTTTCTTAATGTCGCGGCACCAA
>JAOQAL010000007.1 GCA_025963615.1 Chitinophagaceae bacterium
ATACCCGGTGATCTTCCTACCTTGCTCATGATACTATCCATTACTTCGACGCTGCGGACGGTTGAGGAAGCATCAGGCAATTCATAGGTTACATATAAACGGCCTACATCTTCCGTTGGAATAAAACCAGTTGGTTTTATTTTAAACATAATACCTGCTCCAGCGTAAATACATGCCAGCAACACCAGCACATAGGGTGCGTTGCGTATGCTTTTTTGCACAGTAACCGAATAGTTTTTTGTTACCTGGGCAAACCACCTATTAAACCGAAAGAAAAATCTGTTAATCCCTTTTGACTTAGCATTAAGGCTGCTTGGTTTCAGCATGAGTGAACACAAAGCCGGTGTCAATGATAAGGCCACAAATGCCGATATCAGTACTGATATGGCGATAGTGATGGCAAACTGCTGGTATAATTGTCCCACCAGGCCCGGTATAAAGCCAACGGGAACAAACACCGCTGCCAATATTAATGCAATGGCTACCACCGGGCCGGAAATATCATTCATAGCCTTGCGGGTCGCTTCTTTCGCAGAAAGTTTATCAACATCTATGTAATGCTGAACGGCTTCCACCACCACGATGGCGTCATCTACCACAATGCCAATGGCCAGTACAAATCCAAATAAGGTCAGTGTATTTATAGTAAACCCTAACGGGATAAATAAAATAAAGGTTCCTATAATAGAAACCGGAATAGCTAATACAGGAATCAATGTAGCTCTCCAGTTTTGCAAAAACAAAAACACAACCAATACCACTAAGGTAAGGGCTGTTAATAAAGTCTTTACCACTTCACTCATAGATGCTTTTACAACAGATACCGTCTCGAAAGGCACTTTATAATCGATATCTTCCGGGAATGTTTTTTTCATTTCTTCCATGGCTGCATATACACCACTGGCTGTTTGCAACGCGTTGCTTCCGGGTGTTTGGTATACCAGCAGATAGGATGAACGTTTTCCATCCATAAATGCATAGTTGCTGTAATTTACTTTACCCAAAGTCACTCTTGCCACATCCCTTAGATATACCAGCGAACCATCCTGGGGATTACTGCGTATTATAATTTTATTGAATTGCTCTGCCGTGGTTAGTCTGCTATTGGTTAAAACGGTATATTCAAAAGCCTGGGCGTTATATTGTGGAGGACCGCCTATTGAACCAGCGCCTATCTGCACGTTTTGTTGCTGCAATGCTGTGACTACATCATTCGCAGTTAAACCGAGGTGGGCCAGTTTATCGGTTTGCAGCCATACCCGCATACTAAAATTATCCGCCCTGCTTACTACATCCCCCACGCCGTTCACCCGCAATAAGGCCGCCTGTACAAAAATATTGGTATAGTTATCAACAAAAGTTACATCGTGCGTGCCATGCGGTGAATACAATGCAACCAGCATGAGTATACTTGGATTCCTTTGTCGAACCGTCACACCCAACTGTCTCACAGCAGCTGGAAGGGACGGAGTAGCGATCCCTGCCCGGTTTTGAACGTCTAACGTAGCGATATTGGGATTGGTCCCTATATTATAAGTAACAATGGTGGAGGCAGATCCTGTACTGGTATTCGTGCTTTGTATATATTCCATACCCGGCGAACCGTTCACCTGATTTTCAATGGGTGTGGTGACCGTTTGCTCTACCGTCTCAGCATCCGCGCCGGTAAATGTACTGGTCACCTGTACCGTAGGGGGTGTTATTTCCGGATACTGACTTATTGGTAAACTCAATAACGCCAGCACACCAACCAACACAATTACAATAGCAATTACTATCGCTGTTACAGGTCGTTTTATAAATGTATCTGCTATCATAATTATTTTTTTTATGCGCCAACGTATATTTATCGGAAAGCCGTCGCCACACACTTGACATCTATCAAATGATCAGCGAAGCAGTTCGTATCATGACGATTCTTCGCGAAAATTTACTTCCCCCGCGATTATTTATTCTTTACTGGTACTGGATACAGCGCTTCCGTTATTTAACTTTCCGGTACCTTCTGTTACTACTATATCCCCCACGTGCAAACCTTGACTTACAATCACCTCATCCCCGAGCACCCGGCCGGGGATGATTTTCTGTTGCCTTACTGTATTATTATTTACGAGGAATACAAAGTATTCACCTAATTGCTCTGTCACAGCTTTATAGGGTATGAGTAATTGCGGGTCTTTGCTATTATTTTGAACCCGTACAGTGCAACTCATCCCTGCTTTTAATTCGTTTGATGGGTTATCGAATACTATTCTCGTTTTAATGGTCCCGGTCTGGGGGTCCACAGCCCGATCCAATAGAGTTACATGTCCATTGAACGGATATAATTTTCCATTAGGCAACCTGATCATAAACGTGGAGTCTGTTTTACTGATGGGTTGTTGTTGCAATTGTTCAAACCGACTGATTTCTTTTTCATCTACATTAAAATCCACCGCAACCGGATTGTCGGATGAAATGGTGTTGAGTAGTGTAGCGCCTGGCGAAACGGCTGTACCGGGCTTCACCAGTGATATACCGATGGTTCCCGTAAATGGCGCGTAAATAGTGGAATATTTTAAACTTGTCTGTACATTTTGTATGGCTGCTTTTGCAGCGGCCAATTGCATTTTAGCGGTCTGTAAACCCGTTAATGAATGATCTACCAACTGGGTGGCGATGGCATCATTTTTCTGCAGAAATAAGTACCGGTCCGCATCCTGTTGCGCCATCTGCTGGTTTGCAAGCGCTACTCTGTAATTAGCGCTTGCCTGTAATACATTGGCCTGGTATTGTTGTTGATCCAGTGTATATAATAATTGACCTTTTGTTACCCGCTGCCCGTCTCTAAAATGAATACCGGTTATATACCCACTCACTTCTGGTGTAATATTCACCTGGTTGAGTGCGGTCATGGTGCCGGGGTACTCATCATAATAACCTGTCTTCTTCAATTTTACGCTCACCGAAGTAACTGGTATTACGGCCGGTTGCTGCGGGTTGGTTGAAGCATGGCTGCTGCAGGATATCCATATAAAACTTCCTGCCGCTACCATGATTACTATTCCAAAATACTTTTTCATATAAGTGTTTTAATAATTAATAGCTCCTGCCGCTTTTTGCACATCCAGTTTGCTGCTCAATACCTGGTACAATGCATCTAGATTGCTTACTTCAGCAGTACGTAGATCCGTTTCGGCAATAATAACATCGAGATAAGTTTGTAGCCCTGACTTGTATTGCAATTGAATGGTTGTATATACTTCCCTGGCAAGTGATAAATTATCTTTTGAAACAGTATAGTCATTAAGACTGGCGTTATAAACCGCCAAGGCACTGATATATTCGGTATTAATAGATGCTTTCAGGTTTTGAAAATCCCAATCCTGTCGATGCAACAGTAATTCCGCCTGTCTTATCATCTGTATCCTTTTTGTGCCCTGGAATATTGGAACACCCAGCGTAATGCCAAATAAAGAATTGGGATATGCCGCGCTATAGGTCTTTGAGAAAACTTCATTTTGCCCCACCAGATTATAATAACCGAAAAAGGATACATTAGGGAGGTAACTCCATCGTGCATATTTAAGATTGTACTGCAAAAGCCTTTTCTGGGTCTCCAACTGCTGATACTCTACGCGTTTTTGAAACAACGGGGCACTATTGTCGTTCAATATGATTTCGTCTTCAAGTTTCCGGTTATCATAATCCAAACTTAAATCCCCACTACCGGTATAGCCTATTTGCTGTTTTAACAGGGACCACTTTCCCTTCAAAAGTTCTTCATATTGTTTTTTCAATGCCAATGAATTGTTAAGCGCTATCGTGGCCCTTTTGTAATCTGTTTTATCCACAGTACCTGCCTGGTACTGAATCACGGCATCTTTCAGGCTTTTTTGTAGCCGCAGAATATCCTGGCTCAGTAGTTGAATTTGTTGTTGTGAAACCAGCACATCATAAAACGTCTTACTGACCACTACCGCAATATCAATTTTGCTGAGTTGTGTATACTGCCTGGAATTCAATCTCACATCCCCTGCTGTTTTACTAGCCAGTAAGACATCACTGTTAATAATATTTTGTGTTAATGAGAGCGTTGTTGTGGAACTGTTCTTAGCGATGAAGGGACTGGTGATTATTGGTTGCTGCAGGTAATGCTGAATATTATAATTCAGGTTCAGCTGTGGATACCAGTCGGCCAGTTTTGATTTGATGGTCGTTTCTGTAATGGCCTCGTCCATTTTTGCCTGCTGAACAGACGGCTGATGTTTTATAGCGTAATCAACACATTGATCCAGGCTCATCCGTAGAGGCAAGGAATCAGTTAGCTGCGCCTTTGCCGGAAATGAAAGTATCCAGGCCAGTATGAAGCCTGTAAAACGAATACTGCATAGTTTATAATAGCGATTCATATTTTTCAAAATTCTCACATCCAAAATTATTTTTACCTGCCGGCGTTACGTTTCATTAGTCGGTGAAAAGGGAAGAACAATAGGTAGAAAATCATCCGGAAGCATCGATTATTATCCATTATTGGAGGAGAAAAGTTTATAACTGGCAAACAATATTAATATAGAACACAACGGGTATGGCCCTGACAAGGGGGAGCGGCATTTATTTTTACATTTTAGATTTCAATTTTCCCCGCATCTGTCAACGTCGATTTTAAACATCATCATAATAGCAAAAAACTTTTGTCAAAATCTAACCTGTAGTTGGGTAATAAATCTCGATGAATTGTATGCAGAAGTATTTTCAACATTGCTTTTATACTGATCGATCAGCATCCCGGCCTGAAGCCTTACCGCATACTGCTCTGCGAAATCCAGGCCTATCATAGGCACATATTGCTGGTACACATTGCCATTTAACCTGTAATTGGGATCCAGCCATTCATATTTAAAAGAGGCTTCAAGGCCTTTTAGCCTCTTATTATCGATTTTATACTCTATATGCGGCAATACGTAAGCTCCCCTCACCTGGTAATTAGTAACGGTCCTGCCAGCTACGGCTTCACTGAAAAACAAACTTTGGTTGGATCCTTCTTTATATTCCGTTACAACTGAAAGTTTAAGCCGTTGATTTAGATTTTTTTCATAGTCTAAATCTGCTCCCCAGGCGGATATATTGCTGCCCTGATCATTTCCTACGCCCCCACTGAGGCCGACCTTTAATCCCGAAGGCAGTTCTACTTGAACCCTTGCGGGAATTTGCTTGCCATTATTATTGTCCGTAAAGCCATTTCGTCCATTGCCATTAAATATGCCTACACCATAACTGACCGGTAAACCCAGGGCTTTTATTTTACCCGTGACATTCACTCCTATCTGATAATCCGTCCAGCCATTTAAAGCAAAAGCCTGGTACTGGTTGGAATAGTCAAAGGTCTCTAGGAAATCGGTTGGTATATTATCTTCAAGTCCAAATTGAGGACGAAATAAACCTGCTCTGACATTCAGGTAAGAATTAAAATGATAGGTTGCGTAAGCGTACTCCAGTACTTTGTTTTGGGGCGAAGTGGCAAAATCACCAAAATTCGCCCGGAAGTATACATCCAGTTTGTCGGTAATATCTCCGGCAACTACTAAACGGGCCTGGGGAATACTAAAAGCCCTGTGGCTGTATGATGCACTGCCAGGATTACCTGAATGCTCCAAACCATCTGTGCCGATATTATTTTGAAATGAGGAAATATACCTCATCCTGATTGTTCCTGACAATTGCAGCTTTTTTAACTGCTTAATTAAAGGTTTTTGAATTGTATCTTTTACTTTTTGATCAGGCTGAATATCCTGGCCTTTTACTATGGAAGTTAATGCGGATAACAACAGAATAAGCATGACAGTTCTTCCTGGTGAGACAGATAAAAAATGCTTTATTGTATTCTTAATGAATAGCATAACCGGCTGTTTTACCGGCCTGCCATGGATCGCACCATGATCAAAA
>JAOQAL010000014.1 GCA_025963615.1 Chitinophagaceae bacterium
GATCAGATACAAATAGATATTACAGGTGATAACGAAGCTCATTATAACTTAACGGTTGGCCCTGAAGGTACAATAAGGGTGGAATATGCCGGCATGATCGCTGTTAATGGTTTAACGGTTGAACAAGCGACTGCTAAAATCAAATCGCGTTTGTCGCAAACTTACCCGGCTATTCGCAGCGGCCGAACAACATTAACTGTTGGCATTGGTAATATACGCAGTATAAAGGTTACCTTGCTGGGCGAAGTCACCCGGCCGGGTTCATACACATTGTCATCGTTAGCAACAGTATTTAATGCCTTGTATGCGTCAGGGGGGCCTACCCAAAATGGATCTTTTCGTAATATTGAGATTATTCGAAACGGAAGTGTCATTGTTCGGATGGATGTATATGATTTTTTGTTAAAAGGTTACCAGACAAACAATATACGGTTGCAAGATCAGGATGTAATACGTATACCCGTTTATAAAGTGCATGTACAATTAATGGGTGAAGTGAAGCACCCGGCTATATTTGAAGTCTTACCAAAGGAAACTTTAACCGATGTAATTAGATTTGCGGGTGGTTTTACTGATGTCGCCTATACGGCAAAAATTAAGGTCCTTGAAAATACCGATAAGGAACGACGCGTTTCTGATATTTCTGCGACTGATTATTCGTCGTTTATGCCTAAAAATGGCGACCAATTTATTGTTGATGCCATATTAAACCGATTTGAAAATAGAGTTACAATAAAGGGAGCAGTATTCAGGCCGGGGCAATTTGAATTAAAGCCCGGCTTAACCTTATCCGGATTGATCAACCAGGCAGATGGCATTAAAGAAGACGCTTTTTTAGGTCGCGCAAGCATATTGCGCTTGCTGCCTGATAATACATCGCAGCTAATATCTTTTAACGTAAAGGAGATTTTAAATAAAACAGTGCAGGATATTCCTTTGCAGAGAGAGGACATAGTTACAATTTCGTCGATATTTGATTTAAAGGACGAGTATAAGGTAACTATCAATGGCGAGGTAAGGCAGGGCGGAACATATAATTATGCCGAAGGCATAACCTTGCAGGATTTGGTTGTTGTGGCAGGCGGATTTAGTGAAGGCGCGAGTGGAAAGCAAATTGAAATAGCCCGCCGGGTAACAAACAGCGACATTAATTCATTTAATGCTAAAACGGCTGAAATTTATCATGTAGATGTAGACAAAACGCTTACGTTCACCGGGCAAAAATTTGTTTTGCAACCCTTTGATATCGTTACCGTGCGCAATAACACTGGCTATAACGAACAGCGACAGGTTTCCGTAGAAGGAGAAGTTTTACACCCCGGCAACTACACTATTGAAACCAAAAGCGAAAGAATATCCGATTTAGTCACCCGTTCTGGCGGGCTCACACCTTTGGCTTATCCTCCTGGCGCGTCATTAAGGCGTACAAGCATTGAAGTTGGTACAGGCAAGAATAAAATTAATAAAACTGAAGACGATAAATTAAAATTACTGAATTTGCAAAGGCTTCAGGCCGATGCTAAAGATTCATCCAACGTAAATTTGCAGCAAGTGCTTTCGGACAATAACACAGTAGGCATCGATTTAGTACAGATTATGAAAGCCCCGGGAAGTAATATTGACCTTATTTTGAAAGAGGGGGATGTCCTGCGTATTCCGCAGCAATTACAAACGGTAAAGATTAACGGGGAGGTTTTGTATCCTGTTACAGCGGTATACGAAAGCAGTTCTGGATTTAAGCATTATATATCGCAAGCGGGAGGATTTACTCAACGCGCTTTACGCAGAAGTGCATACGTGGTGTATGCAAATGGATCGGTCGATAACGTCAAAAAGTTTTTATTTTTTACAAGTTATCCTGATATAAAGCCGGGTTCAGAGATTTTTGTTCCTAAAAAGGCAGAAACCAAGGGCACATCCGCTCTCGAGTTTGTATCAATTTCAACTGCGATTGCCTCTTTGGGAGCAATTATCTTAGGTATTTTGAAACTGTAACTAATATTTGATGGTGTTTATGAAGAACAACGATCAGGAGCAAACATTAGATAATTCAGAAGAGATTTCCTTAAGGGAACTGATTCTGAAACTAATTGGCTGGTGGCATTATCTTTTATCAAATTGGAAAATTATTTTTGTTGCTGGAATAATTGGAGGGGTTATAGGATACACTCACGCCTATTTTAAAAAGCCAATTTATAAAGCGGAACTAAGTTTTGCTTTACAGGACGAAAAATCTGGTGGGGGACTGAGTAGCGCTTTGGGTTTGGCAAGCCAATTTGGCATAGATTTAGGCGGAGGATCAGCTGGCGGAGAATTTTCAGGGGATAATTTATTAGAATTGATGAAGTCGCGGTCAATGATAGAAAAAGCAATGTTGACGCCAGTATCAATTAATGGTAAAACAGAAACCTTAGCAGAGCTTTATATCACTTTTAATAAGCTTCGTGAAGGCTGGAAGAACAAACCAGAATTGAAAAATATGCATTTTTTACCTGATGCAGACCGGTCAAAATTCACATTAAAACAGGATAGCATATTAGGGGTATTTCATAATTTATTAATTACGAATAACCTTACAGTTGATAAACTAGACAAAAAACTAAGCATTATTTCACTTAAAGTCAGCACTACAAACGAGTTATTTTCAAAGTATTTTATAGAGGAGCTAACAAAAGTTGTATCCGATTTTTATGTGGAAACAAAAACCGAGAAGTCGATTAAGAATGTGTCTATATTACAACGTCAAACAGATTCTGTTCGCCGTGCATTAAACAGCGCAATTTCAGGAGTGGCAGAATCAATAGACGTTAATCCCAACGCTAATCCATCCAGGCAAACTTTACATGTACCGTCTCAACGAAGGCAGGTAGATGTACAGGCTAATACAATAATTTTAGGGGAATTGGTTAAAAATCTGGAAATTGCAAAAATGTCATTACTGCAGGAAACGCCTTTGATACAAGTGATTGACCGGCCAATTTTGCCGTTGGAGGACGAAAGGGCCGGGAAATTAAAAGGAATAATAATTGGAGGATTATTTGGTGCGTCTTTAATATCAATCATGCTTTTTTTGCGCAAAAATTTCAAAAATATAATGTCAGGTAAGAACTAAACTTAGCGGCTTAACTGATAAATACCTTTAAGGTAGGTAATATCATTGCGTTTTTATAGTTAATATTATTTGAGAGTTGAAGGCATAAGATATAGAGTTTAAGCCTTAGAGATGAAAAATTTAACTTTTCAACTCCGGGTACTATCTAATGATCGCAACTGGGATGAAAGCATTTTAGGTATAAATAATATCAATATCTTAAAACAATAAAAGGTTATTATATTTTGTTTCGAATTTCAACTGGACAATGTTAGACTTAAACAATAAATCGGTTTTAATAACCGGAGGAACGGGCTCACTTGGTAAAGCACTCACCAAAAGAATATTAAGCCAATGGCCCAATATATCTCGCTTAGTTATTTTTTCGAGAGATGAACAAAAACAATTTCAAATGGCTCAGGAATATCCCGAAAGCAAATATCCAGCTATTAGATATTTTATTGGTGATGTGAGAGATTTAGAAAGATTGAAAAGGGCTTTTAGAGGAGTTGATTACGTAATTCATGCGGCGGCAATGAAACATGTACATATCGCGGAATATAATCCTGATGAGTGTATAAAGACCAATATAGGTGGCGCAGAAAATGTCATTAAAGCCGCACTAGATTCTGACATTTCAAAAGTGGTCGCGTTATCGACAGATAAAGCTTGTGCGCCAATTAATTTGTACGGTGCTACAAAGCTAACATCTGATAAATTATTTATTGCAGCTAATAATATTAAAGGCAATCAGGAAATTAAATTTTCTGTCGTTAGATATGGAAATGTAATGGGGTCTAATGGTTCTGTAATACCTTTTTTTCTGAAAAAAGTAAAAGAAGGTGTTTTACCTATTACAAATCCAAACATGACCCGTTTTAATATCTCATTGAAAGACGGAGTTAATATGGTTTTACATGCTTTAGATACTGCATGGGGTGGCGAATTATTTATACCTAAAATCCCTTCTTATAGAATACTGGACGTTGCAGAAGCAATTGGCCCTGATTGTGAACATAAAGTTATTGGCATCAGGCCCGGGGAAAAAATCCATGAGGAAATGATTACTTCGTCAGATTCGTTCACAACTTATGATATAGATAATTATTATGTTATTCTTCCTAATATTCCAAATTGGGATCTCAATAATTTCAAAGCTAAATTTGGTGCAAAGCTGGTTCCGGCAGGTTTTAATTATACATCCGGTGAAAATACCAAATGGGAAACGGTTGATTCGTTGAGGCAATTAATAAAGGAATACATTAATAATGACCAAATTAATGACAACTAAAGTATTGCTTACAGGCGCTTCTGGCATGCTTGGTAAAATGTTATTTAAAGAACTTAATGTTCAGAAGAGATATGAAGTTTTTACAGTGAGCAGAACTGAGTTAAAAATTTCCGATAAACATTTTATTAATGATATTGGAGATCACAATCAATTGACACAGATATTAAGATCTTGTGAACCTGAAATTGTTATTAATTGTGCGGCTTATGTGAATTTAGACTTTTGCGAAAAAAATCAAACTCAAACAAGCCTTTTGCACCAGCGTGCTGTGTCAATACTTAGCTCTTATCCTTCCGTTCAATCGTTATATTATATATCAACTGATTCTGTATTCGACGGGCAATCTGGTAACTATGATGAAGAAGATCTTGTTAACCCCTTAAATTATTATGCGTTATCAAAACTTCACGGAGAGAGCGAAACACTTAAAAAGGCTAAGAATGGTTTTATAATACGTACAAACATTTTTGGATTTAATTCAACTGCCGGAAAATCGCTATTTGAGTGGGCGTATCAAAATCTTTCAACGGGTAATAGTATTAATGGCTTTACCAACGTCTTTTTTAACCCTCTATATGTGTGGAATCTATCTAAAATGATAATCTCATTTATGCAAATGAATTGCAGCACAGGCATATATAATTTTGCCTCTAATCAAGGTATTTCTAAATATATGTTTCTATTTAAAATAGCGGAGGTTTTCGGATTTGATACAAAGTTGATTAAACCGATACGCTTAGATATTTCTCAAATGAATGCAATGCGGCCGTTAAATACAACTCTTAATACTAATAAAATAAATAACTTAGGGATTAACGTGCCCAATATTGATATTTGTATTCAAAATTTATATAACGATTTTAAAAAAGATGTCACTAGAGTTTAAAATTGGATCTGCGATAGTTGGTATAAACCACCCTCCTTATTTTATAGCAGATATAGGGGCAAATCACGACGGTAATTTAGAAAGGGCATTTCTGCTCATTGAATTAGCAAAAGAGGCTGGTGCTCATGCAGCAAAATTTCAAAATTTCAGCGCAGCCAAAATTGTAAGTAAATATGGCTTTGAAAATTTAAAGGCTAACGCCACACATCAAACGGGCTGGAAAAAAAGTGTTTTTGAAATATATAAAGATGCAAGTATCGATAAAAACTGGACGGCTCCGTTAAGACAAAAATGTGATGAAGTAGGTATTGAATATTTCACCAGCGCTTATGATTTTGAATCAGTTGATAATGTTGATCCTTATGTTAATGTATATAAAATAGGTTCAGGTGATATTACTTGGTTAGAGGTTTTGGAATACACCGCAAAAAAAGGCAAACCAATTATATTGGCAACAGGGGCAGCTTCGATGGAAGATGTAGAACGTGCAATGAATAAACTTTCTGCTATTACCTCTGAAATTGCATTATTACAATGTAATACCAATTATGCTACTGATAAAGACAAAGCCAAATATGTAAACTTAAATGTCCTTAAAACTTTCAAGGATAAATATCCAGATACTTTATTGGGCTTATCTGATCATACAATTGGATATTCAACTGTAGCCGGTTCTATATCCTTAGGTGCGCGAATAATTGAAAAACATTTTACCGATAACAATGACAGAGAGGGGCCGGATCATAAATTCGCGATGAACCCTGCAAATTGGCGGCAGATGGTAGATACCGCAAATGAAATTTTTTATGCACTGGGTGATGGTAAAAAGAGGATAGAGGATAATGAGATAAGTTCAAGAATTGTTCAACAACGGTGTTTGCGAGCCACATGCGATTTGCCAGCAGGAGCAATTTTAGAATTAGCAAATGTTGAAGTACTAAGACCATGCCCCGAAGATGCTTTACGACCGTATGAATTAGATGAGTATGTTGGACGTATATTACAAACCCCTGTAACCAAGGGAGAGCATTTCACCAGGACAAATTTTGAAGAGAATGATTAAAGGTGAAATTATAGGGCTTCGTGCTTTGGAATTGGAAGATCTTGTTCTTTTAAAGGATTGGAGAAATATAGCATCCTTCCGAAGAAATTTTCGCGAACACCGGGAGTTGAATATGGCTAATCAGAATGCCTGGTTTGACAGAACTATGGCAAGTTCTAATGATTATATGTTTATAATTCAGAGGTTGTCTGATAATAGTCCGGTAGGCGCAGCGGGATTATTATATATTAACTGGATAATACGCTCTGCAGATTTCTCATTCTATATTGGCTTGGATGAATTATATATTGACAATGATGGTCTTGCATTAGAATCTGCGCGTTTATTAATTGATTATGGCTTCAAAAATTTGAATTTAAATAAAATATGGATGGAATTGTATGAATTTGATACAAAAAAAATCGATTTTTTTACCAACAACTTTGCTTTTAAAAAAGACGCTTTCTTGAGGGAAAATTGTTTTGAGGATGGTAAATACTGGAACTCGTACATCATTTCATTAACAAATAATGACTATCAAAAACTAAATCAAGGGCGCTGAAATTTATTAATAAAAAACAACATGGTAAAAGATACAAGACCCAACAAGAAGAATTCTGGACAGGTAGATCAGGTCGAGATCAAAAAATAGTAATCTACCATGAAACAATTAATTAGTTATTTATTTAATAAATAAGACTATTACCGTTGACAATATGACTCATAAAAAAATAGCCGTTATCACAGCGCGGGGAGGTAGTAAAAGAATACCGCGTAAAAATATTAAGTTGTTCCTTGGCGTTCCAATTATAAAATATTCTATTGATGCCGCGTTACAATCAAATTGCTTTGATGAAGTCATGGTTTCAACTGATGATAAAGAAATTGCGGATATAGCTATTGCTTTGGGCGCGAAAGTTCCTTTTTTTCGTTCAGATAGTATTTCTGATGATTATGCAAGCACCGCTGATGTTCTGAAGGAAGTAATATTTGAATACAAAAAGATGGGAGCTAATTTTGAGTACTTATGCTGCATTTACCCGACAGCACCTTTGATTCAAATTAATCATTTGCGAAATGGTTTATCTCAATTGATCACCCACAATTTCTCATCAATCGTGCCTGTTGTTAAGTTTGGATATCCGATATGGAGAAGTGTTTCTATTGATCAAAG
>JAOQAL010000017.1 GCA_025963615.1 Chitinophagaceae bacterium
TAAAAAATGAAAATTCCGGGAAATTGCATAATTCATTTGGGGGTGGCCTATACTATACGCCGTACAATATGGTAGTTATATCCGCAACTACTGCATTCTCCGGCGAAGAATCATTATTCAATTTTACGATCGGATCCAAAATCAACTTAACCTTCTAAAACAGAGCCATTATGAGCGATAACATCTATAAGCGTACCGCCAGTTATGTTACCGGATTGTTTGAGAAGAATCCACATCCGAATCTGCAATTTCATAATCTCGACCATACAAAAAAAGTAGTAGAACGGACGCAGGAAATTGCCGCGCATTATCAACTTAACGAAGCGGATACATTGATCATATATATTGCAGCATGGTTTCATGATACGGGTCACTTGTTTACAGAAATTGAAAAGCATGAGAAAAAAAGTGTTGAACTGATGACTTCGTTTGCAAGCAACGAGAAAGAGATAACTGACGAATCTATAGAAAAGATCGCAAGCTGTATTTTGGCTACAAAGCTGCCTCATGATCCAAAAAACCTGCTGGAAGAAATCATTTGCGATGCAGACACTTATCATTTTGGCACTAAAGAGTTTAAGACCACTAATAAACTTGTAAAAAAAGAATTCCAATTACGGGGTTATCCAATTTTATTAAACGATTGGACGAAAAATACTATTGAGCTTCTCGAATCACATACCTTTTTTACTACTTATTGTAAAGTTTTATTAGATCAGAAAAAGAAAAAAAATATAGAGTGGTTGAAGCGAAAGGATCGGGAGACTTCAGCTGACAATATACATCATAATTTGTTTGAATCGGGTTCTGATAACAAACAAAATTCAAAGCAAAAGGGTAATCTTTTGATAAAGGGATTACAAACGATAATGCGCGTCACGTCAGCAAACCACTTGCGGTTGAGTGAAATGGCTGATCGGAAAGCAAACATTCTTATTTCGGTAAATGCTATTATTATCTCGGTTATTTTATCACTGCTTGGCGAGAAATTGGCTGACGATCCCTATCTGACAATACCTGTGATACTGTTTCTGATATCATCATTGTCCACCATCATAGTTGCCATATTGTCCACATTGCCAAAAGTAACTGAAGGCGTTTTCACAAGAGACGATATTCTAAGCAAAAGAACCAATTTATTGTTTTTTGGAAACTTTTATAAATCGTCTTTAGAGGAATATCAATGGGCAATGGCCACATTAATGAAGGATACCGAATACGTATATACCGTATTGGTTAAAGATATACACCAGATAGGAGTGGTACTGGGAAGGAAATACAAACTGGTAAGGTTGGCCTACAATATCTTTATGGTTGGGCTTATCGTAACTGTAGCGGCATTTTTTGTAGCAATAATTGTTAACTATGGACATACAGCTGAGCGCTCTACGATTACGAGTGGCTCGGGCTCCCCATTATAATTTGTGTTCGTGATGTATTATAACAGGGATTTAAGTTGGCTTGAATTTAATCATCGTGTGCTCAACGAAGCAGCGTGTAAAATGGTGCCGCTATATGATCGTATCAAATTTCTTTCTATTTTTTCTTCAAATCTAGATGAATTTTTCAGTATTCGATATCCCGTTATTCTTGCTATTTCAAATCTTAAGACAAAGACACAACGAAAAATTGAGAATGATCCGCATCCGGATGTTGCAGGCAGTATTCGAAAGGAAATTGAAGAACAGTTAGACGAATTCAATAACATTCTCACTAATGAAATTTTACCGGAGCTGGCAGCAAATAATATTATTCTTTACTACCACAAGGCAGTTATAGCAGAACACAAATACGAGGTGCGTGAGATATTTCTATCAAACGTTTTATCGTTTTTGCAACCAATATTTCTAAGGAGCGATATTATGGAGCGCTTTGAACCGGAAGCCAATAAGCTATACATGATAATCTCCCTAAAAAAAATAGATGCTGATATTATTGATCATGCTATTATAAAAATCCCATCCGATCATTTGCAGCGATTCTATTGCCTGTCCCAGGTAAATGGACAAAATTACGTGATCTTTATTGACGATATTATCAGGGAAAACAGCAAGTATATTTTTCCGGGTTTTGAAATTGTGGGTGTGTACAGTATAAAATTCAATAGAAACGAGGACATTGATTTTGAAGGCGACTATAAAGGAGACATCGTAAAAAAAATTGAACGAAAGCTTGTGAAGCGGGCTCATGGTTTTCCCTCCCGTTTTTTATTCGAATCAACTATGCCGCGAAATGTACAGCTGTATATTGCTTCAATTTTTGAGATAGAACATGAAGAGTTATTTGAGGATGGCAGATACCACAATCTTTCAGATCTGAGTTCATTACCTCACTTTGGCAAACAACTGACAAACGAGGCCTGGGCTCCTTTGCATCTGTCGGTTTTTTCAGATAAAGAGGATATTTTCAAGATATTGGAACGAAGAGATATACTGCTTCATTTTCCATACCAATCGTATAATCCGATCTTGTCATTTTTTAACCAGGCCGCTATTGATCCGGAAGTTGAGGAAATTTATATAACACTCTATCGTGTAGCTGCCGATTCCCTGATCGCAAATGCACTGATCAGCGCCGCCCGCAACGGGAAAAAAGTAGTCGCTTTCATTGAATTAAAAGCAAGATTTGATGAAGCAAATAATATTGCCTGGAGTAAGAAAATGAAAAAGGCAGGAATAACAATTATTTACAGCATTCCCGGAATAAAAGTTCATACCAAGATAGCGCTTATCGTAAAACGGACAGATGGTGTAAAGAAAACATATTCGATAATTGGTACGGGTAATTTCAATGAAGTTACTGCAAGTCAATATACCGATCATATATTATTAACAACCAGGGAGGATATAAATAGTGAATTGATGGCCCTCTTCCGTTTTATTGAGAAGAGAGAAAAACCGTACCCCGGAAACACCCAGTTGTTTAAAAAAATTTTGGTTTCACAGTTCAATATGAACGAAAAATTTGAAAAGTTAATATTCAATGAAATTAAACAAGTTCAAAAAACCGGTTATGGCCTGATACGAATAAAGCTAAATAACCTTGAGGAACCGGGCATGATCAACCTTTTATATAAAGCGTCTGCTGCGGGCGTCAAGATACAATTGATCGTTCGGAGTATTTGCTGTTTGATTCCACAGGTTAGCGGGCTAAGTATGAACATTGAAGTTAAGCGGATAGTAGATCGATACCTTGAGCACACCCGGATTTTTATATTTGGTAAGGATGCTGACGCTAAGGTGATTATTGGTTCGGCAGACTGGATGACAAGAAACCTTTATCACAGGATCGAAGTATGTGCTCAGGTTACGGATGCCGGTTGCAAAAAAGAACTGCTTGACTACTTCAACCTTCAATGGCGTGGTACTGAAAAATTAGCGTACATTAATAAGCTAAAAAACGGGAGTGAGCCGGAGAATGTGTCATACAATGCACAAGAGTCTATTTATGAGTATCTAAGAGAAAATTCATGAAGATATCCAGGATAATAATATCTCGTTTTCCTGTAGCACTGAAATACAACTTTCGGAGAGTGCTTGTTATTGCAATTTGCTGGACGGTTATCGACATCATATGGACTCGATATTTTCATTTTTTGCCCAACCTGAATAACGAACATTTAATTCATTTTACTTCTATCAAAGCAATCCTGCTGCGTGGCGTGATCGTTTTTTTTATGAGCTACCTGATGGGATGGCTGCTTTTTTTCGGGATGAGGCATACACTTCGCAATTCATCGTTGCTGATGACTCTTGTAGCAAAGACAGGTATTATACTCCTCGCAGCATTAGCTATGAATTTTTTATTGCATTTTACGCAATTGGCATTTGTTTCAAACTTATCATTTTCAACATCCTGGCAAATTTTCTTTAGCGATGCTTCGTCCGTATTGTGGTTGTTACACCATAGTGTAGGGTGGATTGCTTTATTTCTCATCACTCAATTGGGTGTGGAATTTCAGGAGAAATATTCACCTGGAGTTTTTTGGGAGATACTGATCGGCAAATACATTCAACCTAAAGTTGAAAAAAGAATCATCATGTTTTTAGATCTCAATGATTCTACAACAATAGCTGAAGGTCTGGATAGCAAAAAGTACTTTAGCTTTTTGCGGGATTTTATTTATTTCGTTTCGATCGCATTAATTGAGTATGATGGGCATATTTACCAATATATTGGCGATGAAATAGTTGTGTCATGGAGCAACACTTCATATAATAAACTTAATTGCCTTGACGCGGTAGGAATAGCATCCAGGCTACTTCAGAAAAATAGTAACTACTTTCAGAAGCGTTACGGAGTAGTACCTAAATTCAGCACCGGTCTCCATGTGGGAGAAGTAACGGTAGGTGAAATAGGGATCATTAAAAAAGACATTGTAATGAGTGGTGATACTATGAATACCGCATCACGAATTTGTGATTATGGAAAATCAGTTAATGCCATGTGTGTTGCATCAGCTGAATTTATTAGTGATATAACTATCAGTTGGGAAACTACGAATTTTGGTCCTGTTGACCTAAAAGGAAAAAACGAAAGTGTTGAGCTGTTTGCAGTGAATATGTAAGTTGAACACTAATCAATATCCCAATTAAGTTTTACCCCCTGTCCATAAGGCGTTGGCGTCATCCCTACTGACAGCTTATGATTTTTAAATCGATGAACCTCAGGTACGAGAATACCGCATGCTGCTCCGATGACAACCCCGATCATCACATCTGATGGGAAATGAAGCATTGCCTTTACCCTGAAATACCCTTCGGCCAGGGGCGGCAAAGTAGCTAAACCATACAGCAGGTATTTTTTATTGCCAATCTCAGGGTGATAATCGCAATATACTTTTACCATAAAATAAGTGGAAGCGATAGCAGTAGCTGTATGTCCGCTATACATCGAGTTTCGGTTATTACCACCTTTCTTTTCGTCAATGGATAGCTGTTCATAATAAACGAGCGGACGAAATTTGTTCTGAAATTCAGGACCGAAAGGGCTATAATTATATATACTAAAAGTGATGGAATGCATTTCATAATACATCACCAATATCCTAAACCAATCTTTCTTTATATTTTTGTCCATGGCAAGAAACGCGGGCAAGACGATCAGGCCAGGTAGTGTATAATCTGACGCCAGGGCATAGTCATGTCGTTTAGCGGGATCCTGGTTGAACGCTATTTGATCAAAGCTTGAGTAGACGTTCCTGTTCAACCCTCGAAATTCCTGATCGTTGATAGTTATCTTGTTTTTTATTACATAGGGAATGGCGTATATGTCGGTGGCAGTCGCAACAACACATATTGTGCTGCTCACCCAGTAATTGACTCTGTAAAGATGCGTCGTGTCTTTTTTCTTACCCGATTCTCCGGCAATGGGCGGTTGAGGATCAGTATTTTCAATTGAGCGAACTGAATCTGTAATCACTGTTTGTGCATTCACGATCGTCGGCGGAGTTGCAATGCCGATTGCAGACAGTAAAATGAGAAAATAGGATCGACACCTCATAAATTTATTTTGTTTAATAAAATAAAATTCATGCCATGTACTACTTTCGCAGATAGCCTTTCCATGGTGTCGTAGATTGATTTTGAAATGATGTTTTTTAGGATGATTTTCATTTCATGGCACAATAATATTGTATGTATCAGGATCATTTATTAGTGTTTATGAAACTGAAATGTATACTTCCTCTTCTTCTATTCCTGGTGTTAAGGGTCAATGCGCAGGAAGACACGGCTTCGGTGATTATAGATTCCGTAAAAATTGAAATTCCGGACTCTTTTGTCGCAAACAAAACAAGGAAATCAGAATCAATATACCACCTGAAAAAGGGAATCGACTATCCTGTTGTCGCAGTGTTAGGTGGTACATCTATCTATTTAATGATGATTATCTATAGTAAGCCCGAAACCCCTGCATCGGTTATTCTAAATTTGAATAAAAATGCCATCCCTCCTTATGATAGGTGGAATGCCGGCTGGCATGACGCCAATCTGGACAAAGTCAGCTATTATCCTTTTTATGCTGTAATGCCTTTGCCACTTTTGTTTTTAGCTGATAGGAAAATGAAAAATGACCTTGGTAAAATTGGCGTACTGTACCTTGAATCGTTCGCTTTAGAAGGAATTATTTATTCCGGTTCTGTATATTTTGTTGACCGGTTTCGTCCAGATGTATATAACACAAACCTGGGCTTGAATTACCGGACAAACGGCAATTTTAGAAATTCTTTTTTTGCTGGCCATGTGGCTGTTGTCGCTAATTCCACTTTTTTTATGTCTTCGGTATTTATGGCTTACCATCCTCATTCGAAATTAAAATGGGTATTGTATGGTACATCTGCCGCGGCAACGCTCGGAATGTCCTATATGAGGATCCGCGCCGGAAAACATTTTGTATCAGATGTAGCAACGGGAATTCTTGTTGGGGTCGGATGCGGATTGCTTACTCCTGAACTGCATAAAAACAGGAACGATAAGCGACAACGTTGGTCGCTTAATCCCGATCTGTCTGAAAAAGGCGGAGGCGGATTTACTTTTACATATAAGTTATAACAAGCCATGCTGCGTATAGTTGCAAAAATGCACCAATTACAAGCTGGCTACAGCGGTGGCTTGGCACGGCTTTTCTGGGCATTTGGTAAACAATGCAATTGCCTGTCCGGGTTGAAGATCGGGTGTTATGGCTGACTATTTGAGTTTAAGTTACTTGAGCAATGACTAACAGGAAAAAAGCAATCCCGCAATTTGGAAAAGAAAGATCGCAGCGAATAAGGGAAGGCGTATTTAAGCACCTGACCTTAAAGCTTGCAGCGATAAGTGGCCTATTCGTGGCGTGTTTGTATACATTCGGTTATATTCTTGCAGAAGTTGTTTATGAAGATGAAAAGAAGATAGATAATTCGATCTTTACATTTTTCGATAAGATATCCTCCGACCGCCTTGTGGAAATAATGAAATCGTTGACCTTCTTCGGCTCGCATATTTTCCTACTGCCTGCCTACTCCTTACTTATTTTGTATTTTATTGCCCGCAAAAAATACAGGTATGGGCTGCATATAGCAATAATAGCATTAAGCAGCACTGCGCTGCTATTTGCTTTGAAGAACATAACCCGTCGAAGTCGTCCGGACATGCCGTTTGTAAAGGACATTACTAATTTTAGCTTTCCCAGTGGCCACGCTCTTTCTGCATTTATTTTTTTCAGTATTTATATATATATCGTCTGGCATGGTCACCTCCCCCTCCAGCTAAAGTGGATTTACACTGCTTTTCTTTGCGCACTAGCTGCTGCAGTAGGTGCCAGCCGTATTGTACTAAGGGTTCACTACCCCACCGATGTGATTGCTGGTTTTTGCCTTGGTATTATCTGGGTAATGTCATCATTCTGGATCATGAAGAAGATATCTAAGAATGATAAAGAACAATTGAAGGTTGCAGAAGCTCAGGAAACGCTTTGAACCAACTAATCTTTCATACATTTTTCCCAAATCATTGAAATGTAACATTGATCTTCGTTCCGAGATTTGCATGAATTAATGTGCTTTCTTCAGATGTAGCCAGCAGCAAAGATATCATCGCGGTATTAAACGGAATGAGGTATATCCCACCGCCAAAGCCGTGATGCCATTTTCCTGATTGTTCGTTATCCATCCACACTCTTCCAAGATCATTAAATCCTACAAGGCCAAGGTCGCTTTTTAGAATATATGCGTTGAACGTACATAGTTTAACCTTCAACTCAACACTTCCATATAACATTGACGATCCGGCAAACCGTTGCGTTGAGAAGCCCCGCAAGTAATTATTACCACCTAAAGTCAAAGCCTGAAAATATTGGAAAGATCTGCTGAAAATATGCCCACCGCCAACATGCAAGGCAGTTATTAATTTTGTGTCAGGTATAATTCTGGCATAAATATCGGCAGCCGAGGTAACGCTGGTAATTGACGAACTTTCTTTATTGACTGCTCTCAATGCAATGCATTCAGTTTTCCAATTGATTCCGTTTTCGGGAATAAGTTCACTGTTCAAATTATTAAAAGCAAAAACGATCTTTCCACCACCATAAATTTTAGTTGCATTCACGCTCTGTGAATCCAAACCAACAGCTGTAGGGGATTCTAATACGGTTGATTTGCCTTGTGCTGAATTTATCCAGTAATAAAATATTGAAGGGCCAGCAGATAAGCTCATCGTACGTTCGGGTAAAAGTCTTTTTCTCAGTAATACGTCGGTTGAAGAAACGTTATATCTTGTATGATAGTATTCTATAGGGACATTGTTGCTTCGTTTTGTTTCGTTGCCAAATCCAAAAAAATAGTTCAATGTGGGAAGATCAAGTCGCGTTTCAGGAACAAGATCATAGCTTCTGCAAAGGTCAATAAATTCGCCTTTGTATTTAGTTCTATAAGATCTATTGCTAAACGTCCATTGGTTAATTAGCTCTTGTTTAGAAGCATATGGGAGTTTCCTGAATCCTTTAGTTTCATATTTCATACCCAGGCCGGCATATACAGTACCATTTTGGTTCAGGCCTGCAGAAAAAGCAGGGAACTGAAATGAGTTATAGATGTTTTCCTGGAACTGGTAATCATTCACAGTATATTTTCGTGAAAACATTTTTGTCGTATGCTTATTGGATAGAATTGTATTGGTATCATTGGAAAGATCATAAATCCAGTTTTTCGCGTTGCCCCGTATATTGAAAGTGTCTTGTCCTTTACCTCCAATTATTCGTAGTTTTATTTTAGATACCGCAGTTTCGTCGATGTCAAAATAATCATTCCCGTTAAAACCATACAATCTTATCTCTTTTGTAACTGTGGGGTCAAAGTGCCTTGCGTACATTTCATTGATTTCGCCATTGTCCTCTTTTGTAAATAATCTTACTGATAGTCCGGAATCATCTTTTGACACCTTAAATAAGTTATTATCATTGTTGCCCAGGATGTTCACCTTTTTTGAAATGAATTTATAGTATTGTGGCCATTTGAGGTAAAGCTCCTCTCGCCGGCTTATAAGTCTTGAGTTGATATCGCTACCCTGCATTGCATATATTTCAGGAGGTAACCGGCGTACGGCCGCGCTTATTACCGAGTCAGTCAGCTTTTTTTTAAATTCGCTCAATGTACTTTGCCAATCATTTTCTGATAGCTGGTTGAGGAAATACATATCCATGTACGATTCTGCAAGCCCATAATTTTTTATGTGCTTTATTTTGTTTTGAAAGTTGATCATAAAAGCAAATTTGCCGTGTATGGCCATCTTCATAATTAGTCCATCGTTTTTGTAAAAGGCCTGATCGCGGTCCCGGGGAATTGGATGAAATATTTTTTTTCCGGAAGAATCGCTGACACCCCAACACCATTGGGCATAATGCCTGTCAAAATCAGCAATCAGGAAGTCTACCATCCTGCATTTTAAATATTCTTTTTGATCGGTGTTGTATTGGCCGTCGTCTATCATTTTATTGATCGTTTCATAGGTGCTAAACACCTTATCAAATCCGGGCTTCCGTTCTTCAAAATGGCAAACTGTATTAGCCAGCAGCGGTCTGAACTTTCCCAGTGACGTGTCATTAGGAACGAAAACGGTCTGAGTATTTGGGTGGGTAATACTTAGTGGCTCTAACAATCCGGATACTACTGTACCACCGTAAGGTATTTGCGCAGAAAGCATATCATTAACGATATCATTTACCACAGTTCCTTTATAACCTTCGGGCACCATTTTCTGTACATTTTTATTAACCGAACGCAATGCCCAGGTTCTTCCTTTTTTATCTTCCAGGTTTATTCCTATAGATTCATGGCGTCCGCCCGGTCCTTTTATTTCCAGGCCATTATTCTCCCGGGCCAGGTTGAACACTCTCAATTTTACACTGGTCCCCCATATCTGCCTGTAATTATTTCCTATAAGAAATCGTTGTAGAGATGTAGTCTGTGTGAAATTCGCGTTTGCAATCGCATTAACGCTATCAGTTTTTATCATTCCTTTTGTCGCGGTATCTTCTCCCAATACTACAGGAGATGAAAAATCAGCAATATCTTTAATGAAAATTTGCTTAACAGTATCTCCCGAAACCTGGTAATAGATTACTCTTGCCTTTTTTTCTTTTAAGATCTCCAACACAGCGAATCCGACATTTGAGCTCGCATATTCCACTTTCTTTCCATGTCCCACGCGGCTGGGATATGAGGATGCTCCGTTTATAATATGATAGTGTTTGCCGTCATTCAACAATTGAAGACTGTGCTCCTGGCCGGCAATAAATAATGTGTTAGGATGATAATCAAATTGCTTTCTTATGCCGGCCATTGAAACATCGCCGGTTTCGCTCATTTCATAATATATTTTATTGTTCATATCCTGCCTGGACTGGATCGCATTCCTGATTACCGGGTATAGAGAGCCTATTAGGGGTAACGGCAGATACAATTCCTTTGTTTTTCGAAAATCAGTAAAAGGAAAAAGATGTTGTTTGATAGTATATGCGCCACTATGTGTGCCGGTATTTGCTAAGGGATGATACGTTATCACCACACTAATTTATCAAACTTGCTTTTTACAATATTTTCTAACTCTGCCAGTACCTCTTGCTTTGATCTGTATTTACATCCGGATTCTATGCCGGGCTTGTCGCCATCTTGCAACCACCATTGTGTGTTTAGGAAAACGAGTTCAACATCATTAGTTAAACTAATCGTTTTCGGTCCCGGGCACGCATCAGCCGGATAGATGTTTACATGGTTGTTATTCAGATGCTCCAAAAAAGATTGTTGTTTCAGTATTGCATTATAGCCTTCATTTTTACCACTGGCCCAATCATGATAACCCGTAATAAAAACAGCCTTTGCCTCCGATTTTTCGATAATGGCCGCTTCTTGCTTTAGCGCAGTTGTGTCCAGAGATTGCGTCGTATTATTTCCGAGGTACAATACTGTTGTATTTGAATCAAACAGTACGTTTTTTCGCACTATATTCAGAAAATGCGTATTGTCTTGTATGCTTTCGCCAACATCCCCTAATAAAATTAGTCGTTTAGTCCCCTGATCTTGTGCAAAGCAGGTAAAAGGAAGTAACCCGTATAAGATACTTTTATAGATATTACGCATTTTTAATGTCTTGAATTTATCTATACAAATATTTTGCCTTCAGAATTAACAACAGAAAATTTCAACCGTAGCATTGCTTTCACTTCTATGCAATGCATAAGGAAAATAAACAAGCAGGTTCGGTTCGAAATTTGTCCGGTTCACATATAAGCTTCGCTCAAAAGATGTTTTTTTTGCATTTTATACGGTTATTGCACTCTCATGTACATTCTTGTATCGTAGCAAAACTCCATTTTACCTTTTCTATTTAAATCTTTCTATATTGTATCTAAATTAATAAATGCTATGTATGAATAAATACATACTCTTGGTATTATTACTGCTCATTACTGCCAGGAGCAGGGCAGGAATGTATGCCGAACACAAAAAAATTGGAGACCTGGCGTTCATATCGTTTGTGAAGGAAAACCACCTTGAATCTTTCTTCAGGAACACCTTGAAATTCGGGCAGTACGGTATTGATTATAAAACGATACCGTTTAGCAAAAATCCTTTCGTCATGAATTACTACAATGGTATGTTTGCCCTATCGGACTCACAATACCAATATTCTTATGGCGACCTGTCGGCTATGTCGGGCGATCATTCCCTTGACCCTTTTCAACTTTTCGAAGGCCTGTTCACTAAAGGCTACTATAATGGCATGACACCGGGGCTAAAGCTCAACGACCTGGTAGGCCAGTTGCAGTTGGTAAGAAACCTGCAGAACACATATATCGACAAAAACACCAGGAACACAATAGGGCAGCCAATAAATGAGTCGAACTATTCGAACCTGAAATACATATGGCTGGCCAACGAAGACCAAAGCCACTTTTTACGCCCAGGCGAAAGTTTAGACCAGATGCTTACCACTATTGATTACTCCCTGCTGGATTCTGTCGAAGCTTTGTTAAGTATACCATATGATGATGTTGCCGCACAACATGCCAGGCTTCTTGCGCTACGTAAATCAATTGACAAAAAGATCCTTCAACTGAACAACAGCTCTAAATATGCGATACTACATGCCTATGCCCTGAACTATATGAACAACTCAGCAATAGCCTATTGCAACAAAGATGACTCTGAAGGGTTCAGGCGTAATTTCCAGTTTGCACTCATATTCAACGCTTATGCCGATCATTATCTGCAGGACGCATTTTCCAGTGGACATATGCCGGTAAAACGCTCGATAATAAGGGGCCTTGACAATAAAGGCATACACGACTATTACAGCAGGAACGGTATAGATGTAGAAAACGAACTTGGCATGAAGTGGCGTACTTATGGCGACAATTTTTACGACAGCATAACATTCTACAAAGCGATCAAAGCAAACTACGAATCGCTCAATGAGCTGTGGGAGTATTTCAACAAAACGGTGGAAACATACTCAAAACAGAAACTTGCTGATCCTTTCGCCAATACACCGGAATCAATGGTAACAAAAGTATTGACCAAGAAGACCGACATCAGCACTCTGCCACAAATGATGCATAAAGAATTCGCAGCTTACAAATACGAGCCTGTACCACTGAACAGCACCCGTTACAAACACGACATACTACTTAAGAAAGGCTCTAAGAATGGTTTTTTCTATGAGGTGGGCGCTAATTGTAACGTCTGGAACAACAATGCTTATATTGGCTGGAATATTGGAGCGGGACTGGGACTGGACCATACAAAATATGACCGCGATACGAGAAAGAATATCAACCGCTGCGGCAAGAACAAAGAAACTGTATACTGGCGGGCAATATCTGTCAATTTTTCTTCGACAATGATCAGCAATGTATCTGTGAATACCCTGACGCTGGGGCCGCAAATTACTTACCTGGACAGGCTTACTGCCGAAATAGACCTGGGAGGTATATTGAGCAATAGCAACTATTTTTTATGCCGCCCGGTGATCGGGTACGAATTTAAAACGATACGCTGTCCTCTTGCACCCTCTGTAAAAGCATTTTACAACATAACAAACAATGCATACAGCGGGGCAGGACTAATGCTGAATTTAAGACTATACTAAATTTATAAAAACATGAAACCTGTTATCGCTAAATGTAACGGACAATTTACCCCGCTTAAAATAGTTGGTGCAACCGTTACTGTAAACGACGTGATCGGCAAAATATGGTATGGTGGCATATGGAACAATCAATATAGTCCGGCAGCCGGAACTGTTGCATTTATTCTGCCGGCGAAATCGCAGGTATTACAGAATGTAACAAAGATCTGCGACATAAACACAACTGTGCCGGCAGTTTCAACTACATCACCTGCTGTGGTGTAGTAATTGCTCCTGGCTTTTTGCATTTTATAATTTATGGGTATCTTGCTCATCCAATGTTACAGGAAGAGGTTGTATTTGCAGGACCAATAAAAGGCGCTTTACTGGACGCCTACCTGCTGCATGGCTGGTACAGGATGGGTTTTCTTATTTTTACCACACACTATATAAGCGTAACAGGCGATGGCAAACAGCATAGGGCCTGCTGGCTGAGGTATAAGGTAAAAGATGTAAAACCTAACAAACACAAGACAAAGCTCTTGTCTGCAAATAAGCATTTATCCATAGCCTGCGAACTATTTGTACTAACGGAGGAGATCGATGCCCTGCATAAGAAGTATGTGGCCAGCTTAAAGTTCAATACATCAAAAGACCTTGACCAACTGCTGCAGGACACCAACAATGAGATATACGACAGTAATGTTATAACCCTCAGAGATAATGGAAAACTGGTAGGCTGCGGAATATTTGACAGAGGTGAGCACAGTATTGCAGGTATCATTAATTTTTACGATCCCGAATATAAAAAACAGAGCCTTGGGAAATTCCTGATGTTGCAGAAATACAATTATTGCGTTCTCAATGACATCAACTACTATTACCCCGGATATTACATGCCTGACCACCCATTATTTGACTACAAGCTCTTCCTCGACAAAGCAGCTACAGAAGTATACTTACCAGAAACAAATGAATGGGTAAGATATAATGAAGGACAGGCAGCAACATCTGATGCCATCATTTTGTAAGTTTAGTTTTTATCCGGTGAGCAAGGCAATTATTCGCTTTTACATCAATCTGCATTTCTATTTTTTGTATTCTATCGGATCTTTAAAATCCTCAACACTTTATTTATAGCCAACTTATAGTAGTCAGGTGCTTTAAAGCTATCATTATTAAGCGAAACGGTGATACTATTGTACGCTTTAAACTTGTCGAATCCGGCTTCCGAACCTGTTTGCAAACGGCCATTTACAAATGTAGAGCCAAAGCCGAAATCGAATTTCAATCCAAAGTTCAGCACTTCAGAAGACATACTAATATCGAAAGGCGTTTTACTTTTCAGTACGTGTAAGCCATCTAAAAAACTGAAGCTCACAGTTAGATCATGGTCAGGCAGATAAACGACCAAAGGTTGAAGGGTCCTTAACTTCGTCTTAAAATACAGCTTACCGTATTTCCCGATCACTTTACTGCTCATTTCGTTGGCGGTGGCAGTCAATTCTTCAACTGGTATTTTTGTCGCCTTTCTTAAAACAGGCTGCATACTTAACACCCTGTCATAATCTGCCATGTACCTGTTAACAGAGTTCTGCGAATCGTGTTCTGTATTAAAGTCTAGCACTTCGCCGGGATATAAAACAATTGGTTTGGCAGAAGTCGTTTTCAGAAAATCAAATACCTTATCTATTTTATTGACCTCATCATTCATGTAATAATTCTCTTCGTGGCTATGCCATACATAGCTGGCAAAAGGCACCACAATTGCCGGATCGAATACTTTTATCTGCACTTTATTTTCTTCAATTTTTTCCTGTGCGGCCAACTTTCTTGATGCCACATCTTCCTTATTACCATAATAGCTGGCGTAGGAGAACTGAGTAAACAACACATCGACCCTTGTATTGATAATGTTCTTTATAGAAATAGCCTGCTCTTCCGTACTCACAACACAGTCATTGATATTCAAAATAGTTTTTTCACTCGTTTTTATAAACAACCATGAGTCATCGTACAGGTATGGGCTATTCATTAGCTCAAAATCATCGCCAAGCCTGTAGTATACATTCCTGCTGAGCTCTATTACTTCTTTAAACCCTTTTTCCCTACACCAGTTTACGACCTTTTTGTCTTTGGTCTCCTGGAAAAGAATAGTGATATTTTTTCTTACCTCAGGCTTTATCTTAGAGATATTT
>JAOQAL010000023.1 GCA_025963615.1 Chitinophagaceae bacterium
ACAAAGCAAGGAGAAGGTTCAAAAGAGTCAGAATAAAATCAAAGCTTTGCGTAGCCGGAAGGACATACATTTATAGTTTCACCCACCAATTCTTTAGCATCAATTATCTTTGCATTAAGCTTAAACATCGTTCCCTGGGTATGCTTTTTGTAACGGGGTTATTATAAAACAGAATTAATATGAAAAAATGTATCGTTATTTTAGGTATCCTGTTAACAGGTGGGGTTGTGTCTGCACAGACATTTCAATTTGGCCCCAAGGCCGGGGTTAATATCAGCAATTTTACAAATGGCACCGGCAGTGGAAGTAATACGCTGGTTGGATTTCATGTGGGCGGATTTGTTAGTTTTCAATTTGGAAAAACTCTTGCCCTTCAGCCAGAAGTGATTTTTTCAACACAAGGAGCTAAATATGAAGATGTAAATACTACTATCAGAGAGTTTAAAGCTAATTATTTAAACATCCCTGTAGTGGTACAATTAAGAATGCCGGGTGGTCTATACCTGGAAACAGGACCGCAGGCCGGCATCCTGCTTACTGCCAAAACCGATGATGAATCAGTAAAAGACCTTTATAAAAGTCTTGACTGGTCATGGGCTTTTGGACTGGGTATTCGAAGCAAAATGGGTCTGGGTTTCAGCGCCCGGTATAATCTCGGGCTAACCAAAGTTGAGGATAACATAAGCACCACCACGTTCCAGCCCAATGGTAAAAACAGCGTAATCCAACTGGGTTTATTTTTTGCGTTTGGTGGTCATTAAGGCTGCATATTTCATGATCAAAGGAGGAGACGCACTTGAGTAAAGTGCATCTCCTCCTTTTATTTATGAGTTTACTAAAGACAGGGCCAATACCAGGATTTTTCTGGTTTCAATCTTGGTTTTATATCCATATCAGTAATATCCTGATGGCTCAAAGCAACCAGACAACTGGTAAAATTGAGTCTTGAAAAGCCCATAAAAAGCGCCTCAATTTCACCCTATTCAACTGCAGAAAAAATAAGGGTGAATGAAAAATTGAAAACTCAACAATAGATGCGCTATCTGCCCACTGGGATAGGTCCTCCTTTTGACTCATTTATACATCATCCAGGGTTTGAATCGGAAGTAATAAACTGCGATTAGCCGGCAAGGTTACCAAATTTTCTCTCACCCTCTATAGTCTGAATAACACCTCTTTTACCCCAAACTATTTATTCAAGAGTGCAATTAACCGGAGTGCAAAATCTTCCGGGAGAGGGTCTCGCTCAGCTCTAAAATCTATCAAATTATCTTCCATTTCGTACAGCCCTGAACGTTTGATAGCCTCGATTTCCAGAATCTATAATTATTCTTAGTATAACCCCTCGCCTCCCATTTGTTTCTGCAATCGCTCCCAAAACAACCTTGAAATTAAGCCAAGGCATCCTCGTCCAACGGACACATACATGAGATAATAGCACAATATATTACCTATATTTAATTTAAGTTTACCAATTAAATACTGTTTACTGCTTATCAATCTATTAGGCCGATAAATATGAAAAATTTAAATGCACGAATTAACTGGGTAAAAATGATTTATTTACTTCTCCGAATTGATATATTTAAATTAGAGTTGATAGTTATAGTAATTTGATTATTAGGTAAATAATTTAAATTTATATTGATTTTTAAATTAGCATAAGGTGTCGCCAGGGAAAAAAGCCGTAAAACTAAACCAGTTAGCAGCAGTTTTTACCTCGCTAAAAGTGCAATTTTCCCTCCACCCTATTATTTAATTGAAAAACCGGGATTTTAAAATAGTTGGATCGTCTAAAAGATTTACAGAAAAATTGAGAGCCTTGAATAGGTCCCGGAATGATTCCTGTCATAAATTGCTCAAAAAATATAATGAGGTCCCCCCAGAAATTTTTAGCGGCTGTTTTCGTCACCATCACCCTTATATCCTGCCGTACCATCAAAGAACCCGAGTACCGCGGAATAGATTCGTTTAAAATTTCCGGAATAGGAATAGACACGTCAATGATCACACTGAACCTTAGATATTATAATCCCAATAAATATGGGTTGAAATTAAAAGAGGCGGAAGGCGATGCTTATATTGACAGTCTTTACCTGGGACATTTTTCATTGGATAGTCTTATCAAAATCCCCAAATCTTCCGATTTTACGGTGCCCTTTTTATTAAAGGCCAATATGAAAAATATCTATTCAAATGCGCTGAGTGTATTTGCCAGTAAAGAATTTAATATCCGCCTGGAGGGACGTTGTAAAGTTGGTAAAGGAGCTGTGTTCTTCCCCTATGCTATACATTATGAAGGTAAGCAGGCTTTGAAACTGTTTTAAAAGGGATTATCTAAATTAGAAGGACGGAAGCCAGAAAATATTGAATTGCAATTATTACTTTCTTACTTCCCGGCAGACTGGCCGGTTAAAATTATTTTCAGAAGGATTATAAGAAAAGCTGGTTGAAACTGTTTTAAATGAGGGATCCGGTATTTCCTGATACCGGATCCCTGTACATCGTACTAATATATATTCTTATTACCGGCGAAATTCTTATTTCAGTTTCGCCAGTGCTTTTTTTATTCTTTCATAAGCGATTTCTATCTTTTCCATACTGTTTGCAAAAGATAGACGGATGCAATCGGGTGTTCCAAACGCACGGCCTGTTACTGTGGAGACATTTGCCGTATTCAGCAAGTACATACAAAGGTCATCCGCATTTTCTATTGTTTCCTGTCCATTTGATTTGCCAAAATAGCTGTCCACTTTCGGAAACACATAAAAAGCGCCAGCGGGTTCCGCACATTCCCAACCTGGAATTTCGCTAAGCAACTGCATCACTCTTTTCCTGCGCCGTTCAAATTCTTTAGTCATGTCAAGGGATGGCTTCAGATCCGTTGTCAATGCCGTAATAGCGGCCCGTTGTGCTATCGAATTAGCGCCACTGGTAAACTGGCCCTGTATTTTTTCGCAACCTTTTGCAACCACCGGGTGCGCTGCAATATAACCCAGGCGATAACCTGTCATGGCAAAGCCTTTACTTAATCCATTCACGATAATCACCCGGTCTTTAAGTTCAGCAAACTGGGCAATGCTTTCATGTTTACCCACAAAATTGATATACTCATAAATTTCATCGGAAATAATGAGGATATCAGGGTGCTTATAAAATACTTCCGCCAAGGCTTCCAGTTCTTCTTTGCTGTAAACGGTTCCTGAAGGATTGCAGGGAGATGAAAAAAGAAACAGTTTGGATTTTTCAGTGATAGCATCCTGGAGTTCCTGTGGAGTGATCTTGTAACTATTTTGCATTGCCGTAGTAACAATGACAGGTATACCACCGGCAATTTTTACCAATTCAGAATAGGTAACCCAAAAAGGTGCTGGAATAATGACTTCATCCCCTGCATCCACCACAGCAAGGATGACATTGGCAAGGCTTTGCTTTGCCCCGGTCGAGACAACAATATTTTCGGCCTTATAATCAAGATTATTATCCCGCTTAAGCTTTATGCAGACAGCTTCCCTCAATTCGGGGTAGCCTGATACCGGTGTATAATGGCTCCAATTATCGTCAATGGCTTTTTTAGCCGCTTCCTTGATATGAGTGGGCGTATCAAAATCGGGTTCTCCCAAACTCAGGTCTATTATATCAATGCCTTTGGCTCTCAGCTCACGACCGAGCTTCGCCATTTTTAATGTTTCAGGTTCGCTGAACCGCTGAAGGAGAGAGGATAATTCCATTGTCGCTGCTGTTAATTCCATGTATTAAATAGATTTTAAACTTTTGGGGGGCAAAAATACGCAGAAATGCGACCCATCGCTGATCTCTTAATAAAATTCAGAAAATGTTGAGAATATCTATTTTAACCTGACTGCGGTCATTATTCCGGAACAAAAGATGAATTCCGGCGCGCATTAACCGTTTAGTATCAGACTGCATAGGGCTTATTTTAATTAACCGAAATTTGACCGAAAAAGCTATCTTTGCACCCTTTAAAAATCCCAGAATTCCCTGCAATAGTGCGATGCGCTGCCAAAGGGTATAAAATGTAAATCCCAAAATATGCAACTGAAAGGTTTGGTTCGCTTTTTTACGATCTTGCTCATCCTGTATTCTCTTTACGAACTTTCTTATACATGGGTGGTACGTAGCCATGAAAAAAAGATGGAGTCCCGCGCAAAGAATTTTGTAAATGTCAACTTCCCTACGAAGCCGGAACAAAAATATCCCGGCGATAAAGACTTGCAGGCTTTGTACCAGGATACGCTGACAAGAGTTTACAACGACCGGCTTAAAAGATTACTGGATAGCACCAAGGACGTAACGCTCACCTATAGTTTCGGGGGAAAAGTAAGTTACCAGAAAGCCAAAGAAGAAGAGCTGAACCTGGGTCTTGACCTGCAGGGTGGTATTAATGTGACAATGGAAGTGGAACTTGTCGGGTTGCTCAAATCCATGGCGAATAATTCAAAAGATCCGAATTTCTTAAAGGCCCTGGATCATGCGAATACCAGAAAAGCGAACAGCAATGCTGATTTTGTAACATTATTTTCTGAGGAATATAAAAAAGTTAATCCTACGGGCCGTCTCGCATCGCTATTTGCGGCAGCCAACCCGGATAAAATCAAGATCAACGACAGCGATGATAAAGTAATATCTGCTATCCGTGCTGAAGCCAAGGATGCGTTCAACAGAACCTTCCGGGTGTTGCGTACACGTATTGATCAGTTTGGTGTTGCGCAGCCCAATATCAATCCTGACGCTGACCGGGCTATCATCACGGTAGAGCTGCCGGGTGTACAGGATAAAGAGCGGGTAAGAAAATACCTGCAATCATCGGCCAACCTGCAATTCTGGGAAGTTTATAATATCGGAGAATTAAACCAGTCTATTACAAAAGCTGATGAAGCCTTCAATGTAATAATGGGTGGGAAATCAAAGACCGATACTGTAAAAGCTACGGACACGGCGGCGAAAGCCATAGCGAAAACAGATACTGCTAAAAAGGGAAATGATCTTTTAACCAAGGAACTTGGTAGCGCTGATACCAGCAAAACTACCAAAGCAGGTGATCTCAATAGACCGGCTGATATAAAAGAATCACTTGCAAAATACATTCAATTCTTTCCACCATCCCAGGATGCAAAAGGAACTTTAATATATTATTCAGCCATCGGAAGTGTAGCGGCAACCGATACCGCCATTGTCCGCAGCTATCTTAATATTGATGCTGTAAGAAATAATTTCCCGTCTGATATCGCATGGCTCTATGGAATGCCATCCAACCGGGAAGGAAAAAAATCCGACTTGATTCCGTTATATGCTATTAAGACATTGGGGCGTGATAAGGCTAAGCTGGAAGGAGAAGCGGTTAAAGATGCGAGACAGGATTATGATCCTACTACCGGTCAGGTACAGGTTGAAATGTCAATGACTACGACCGGTACCCGGATATGGGGTGAAATGACAAAAGCGAATATCGGTAAGCCGATTGCCATCGTACTTGACAATATTGTCTATTCAGCGCCCAATGTTAATAACGCCATTGAAAACGGTGTTTCGAGTATTACTGGTGGTTTTACCGTAGAAGAAGCTACTGACCTTGCCAATATTCTTAAAGCCGGTAAACTACCTGCTCCTGCCAAGATCGTACAGGAACAGCAGGTGGGCCCTACCCTGGGCAAGGATGCTATCAATGGCGGCCTCAAGGCTTTTTCCATTGCCTTCATTGTAATCTTCCTGCTGATGCTGGTTTATTATAATACAGCGGGATGGATTGCTAATATTGCATTGATACTAAACCTTCTTTTCACAGTCGGTGTATTGATTGGTTTAGGCGCTACGCTGACGGCACCGGGTATAGCAGGTCTTGTACTTACTATCGGTATGGCTGTTGATACCAACGTAATTATTTACGAACGTATTAAAGAAGAGCTCACCAGGGGCAAAGGTTATATACCGGCCATCAATGAAGGCTATAAACGTTCCCTGCCGCCGGTGCTGGATGGTCACATCACGACCTTGCTTACAGCCATTATACTTTTCTATTTTGGACTGGGCCCGGTCAAAGGATTCGCTACTACACAGATACTGGGTTTATTACTTTCGCTATTCTGTGGTATCCTGGTCAGCCGCTGGATCAGTGATTGGTTTACGAACAAGAAACGTCACCTGGAATATTTTACCGGGGTGAGCCGGAAAATATTTAAACATGCCAACTATAAATTCATTGAATACCGTAAAGTAGCCTATGCCATTTCCTTTGTGGTGTTGGCACTGGGTATTGCATCATTTTTCCATGGCTTCGATGAAGGCGTTGAATTTAAAGGAGGCCGTAGTTATGTGGTGCGTTTTGATAAGCCGGTGGATGAAGAACAGATCCGGGCGGAGTTGAAAACGGCCCTCGAAGGTGATAATGTTGTAATCAAAACCATTGGCGACACCCGTACACTGGACATTACTACTGCTTATAAGATTGAAAGCAATGATCCGAATACGGATGAAATAGTGGAGACCCGGGTGATGGAAGGGTTAAAGAAGCAGTTGCCTGCAGATATTACGTTTGCAAAATTTGATAAACAATATAAACTGAAATCCAAAACGGTTTTACCTTCTATTTCTGATGACCTGAAAAAAGGTGCTGTCAAAGCAACTATTTTCGCCATCTTAATCATTTTCATTTACATCTTTATCCGCTTCCGCGACTGGAGATATTC
>JAOQAL010000044.1 GCA_025963615.1 Chitinophagaceae bacterium
CTATGAACACATCAACAGGACGTGTATTGAGAGCACTTTTGGACTATTCGTTGCTGCGTTCAAGAACTGAAGAACAACCTGTTTGGGAAAAAGAAATAGAAGCAGGCTTTGAGCTTACCTTTCTAAATAAAAGCGATGATCCCTATACGATAACAGGAATGTATTTTCCGCAGTTCTATTACGTCTGCAGAGAATGGATATCGCAAAAAATTAAAATGTATGAAGCGGCTGACCAAGAATTTAAAGGAGCATTCATAGGAGGTCTTGGCTTTTCCGCAGCCGTTTCAACCAAAGATGCGTACACCTTACTTTACCCACACTATACCGCTGCTTTGCTTGCTGAAGTTCCACCAGACACTCATAATAACTTTGGAATCATTCGTCATATAGCCTGCTATTATTTATGGGACATGGAAAGCCTGGAAAGCCCCAGCCTCACAAATCTGCTGATAACAACTTCATCGATAAATCACGTAAAAAAACTGATAGATTTTTTATGGCAGCAGGATCGATATCTTGAGCAATATACAGATGACGAAAGGAACAAAATCAAATCAAAAGTTGTCAATCTATGGAAATTTACAATTGATCATCGCCGCGAAGAGGAAATTGCTGAACACATCATCGTACTAACAGGCTACTTCGATTCCCTTGATGAAACGAATTCCAAGTTGTTGCTTTACTCGACTCCATTTGCTAAACATTATAACTCGTTCAGTAATATCCTCGAAACGCTAAACCGATTAAAAGACACCGGCCCGCCCATCATTATTGCTGAGGCCCTGGAATCTCTGGAATTCAAAAATCATTTGTATGACGAGCAGCAGAAAATAATAATTATGCTTGTCGAGTGGTTATTTGAAAATAAACAACCTGAAACAGGCGAATCAATTTGCAATAAATTGAGTTTTTATGGCCATGATTTTTTAAGATCAACTTATTATAAATATAAAAGGCCGAATTGACGAATGTAAAAATGGATAGGCCAAAATCGTGGTATCATGACACATATTTCAAAAGACACTTTCTTTTACGCAATCCGAGAGCGGCTTTTTAGATATCGCGAAGCTATATGGGGACACGGCTCGTCGCCCAATATTGCGTCCTTCATTCACTACAATAGCGAAAAAATGAAATATCTGGAGGCGCATAATAGCTTTCTTGGAAACGGATTCTGGGGCTATGGGATTAATTCAATTTCTGACGGTAAAGAAACATATTCTCATTTTGATGTAGAGGAAATCCGCAAAATTCCTGACCTTAATAAACATCATGAACCATACAGGCAATTACTAGTCTTAACATTTAAAGTAGAAGATGATAGCTTGTTTGTAAGCACCTTTTCAATTGAAACAGTGACAGCATTAATAAACTCGAATATTAAATCCAGATATGATCTTAAGGATTTCAAAAATGCTCGGATATTGACAAGAAAAAACAAGTCAATAGTTGAATTTATATTTGACGGCCTAGAGAAACCAATTTCATTTCAAGTTGATGATTATTACTTTCCACAGGATCTGTCTGGCGACCAACTCGCAAAACATTATATAGATACAATAAAAAAATACGCAAAAGAGGTAAAAGAAAAAGAGCAGAATATGATGAATACAAGGATATTTGACTTTCTCAAAGATTTTACAACTTCGATTCATCTTCTTCAAAGTCAGGATGTCAATGCAGAATGTATAAGGGCACTTAAAGAAGATGGTAAGAAAAATGAATCGGCTTTTCGATATTGGTTTCAAACGGCGTTTATCATGAAGGGATACAGTGCGGAGCCGGAACCTGAGAAAGGAAACGGCCGGATTGATTTAAAGGTGACTCATCCCTCTATGGCAAATAAGATTATTGAATTCAAAGGTTGGTGGAACAGTGACAAAAAAAATATTATAAACCAGTTACAAAGCTACTTAACAGATTTTGAGAAAGACGGTTACGTATTTATGATAAATCATAAAAAAATTAACATTGTGAAAGAGTACAGGGAATTGATTGTGACACCAGAGATGAAGTATATCCCTAATAGCTGGTCAGAAATTGCAATTGCACCATCTGATTACACCTATTTCAAATCAGAACACAATTTTACACGTAGAAAGACTATTTATCATTTCATCTTTTCTATTTATTAAGGAAGTATTCACGTGTTGAAAAAGTTCATACTCGTTATAGTAACAGACAATATTTATTTTCAAAAAACCTTTTAATTGTTGGAGTATTAAAAAATAAACACAAATCCATTCCATTTCCGCGGAATGACAAAAAAAAAGTTTTTTTTAATCTCCCCATTAATAGTTAACATTTCGGTTTGATTTTCATCCCTCAAATCCTCTTTTAAGAGTAGAGATTCTATAACATAATCCAGCGATACTGCATTAGGTACTAGAATAAGATTAATTTCGTTGCATGAATCTTGAATCTTTTACAAGTCGGGAATACGCAGTGCAGGGCAACTTGTTTAGGCAAAATTACGACCTTAAAAAACTTATCCTTATTGGCGAAGATAGTCGGACATCTCTCCTTCCTAAAGATAAACGCGTGTGCCGATTCTGTGGTCAATCTATGCCAAATACTACGTTTAAAAATAAAGCGCACCTTATTCCGGAATTCTTAGGCAATCAATTCCTTCTTTCAAATTTCGAATGTGATGTTTGCAATAAACTATTCGGGACTTATGAAGACCAGCTTTCGAAAATGTTCGGACCTCTTCGTTCAATTTTTCAAGTAGCTGGTAAAACAAAAAAGCCGACTTTCAAATCACCAGGGGAAATGGTTCGTATTGAATCCACAGAATTCTACGATAAAGAAGCCGTGTCGTTAACCCGCAAAGATGTAACAGACAATTTATTCACGGCAAATCTTGAAGAAGGACAAATGGAGTTGACGGTTCACCTACATCCATTTTCATTAAACAAAGTTTATAAATGCTTTTTGAAGATGGCCTACAGCTTATTGCCTGCAGAAACAATTGCAGCCGACTATAAGCACGGTCTTTACTACATTTTGCACAATGACATGAAAATTACTGCCGGATGCAGAGTTACAGGTTATTCTGTTGGAAAGAATCAAATTTTCAAACCACATCTGATGCTATTTGAAAGAAAAGCAGGATCCAACCAGGTTTTCATTCACTATCTTATCCTCTATTTCTTAAATTATATTTACGCTGTACCTGTTCCTTTGAATTTAAAAGATTTGGAACGATATAGCAATCAAATCAATGCCTTAAATTATCCGCCACTCTTTTTATGTGGTAAGAACGAAATTGAAAATCTACCAATCCAACCTTTTTATTATGATTTTGCTCCGGAAGAACCACAAAAAGGTCAACAACAAGTTATTGAAATGAATTTCAAGAAAGAGGATTTGCAGAAAACTGTAAGCTTTAATCCTGAAACAAAAGAGATGAACGCAGAAGCTGTATTAAATCCTGAAACACTCAAAAGAATTATTATAATGGATAGGGAAAATGATGGTTTTATTTTGCCTTTGAAATAATATCAGGCATTAACAAGCCTATATCCGTTCTTTTAAGCTCTTCACAGGATGACAAACAATCCGTACCCTAGAATTAATAAAAACATTGGCCGTTTCTATTGGAAATTTAAACTTGCTATTAATTTAACCTGCGCGACAAGGGCTCTCTTCCGCAACTAACCATTACAAAATATACCTACACTGCTGTATCCTGCATTAATTATTTTCTTCCATAGTCTGCTGGTATCTGTCCCCAGGCACCAGTATTCCACTTCAAAATCTTTGTATCGTATGAATTATTTTCCAGCCACGCTACCGCTCGCCCGATATCGTCAAAGAGTTTGACGTTGTCTTCAGACTTTTCATATTTTGTTTTGCACTTCTTTTGTTTCACCCATGCTATCGCATTCGCACTATCACTGTAAATCACTTTGAGTTCTTTTCCC
>JAOQAL010000045.1 GCA_025963615.1 Chitinophagaceae bacterium
TTATGAACAAAGAAATTGAGCAACTCATTGCCAGTAACCTTAACCGGCGGTCTTTCCTGCAAAAGGCATCACTGGGTCTTGGTGCCGTAGCATTAGGTTCGCTAATTTCAGGACAAAGCGGACTATCGTCTTCAAAGTTGAGGCCTGTTGTGGGTGGTAGTGGCCTATTAGGCGCCCCGGATATTCCTGCCCGCACCAAAAGAGTAGTCTATCTTTTTCAGAGTGGTGGCCCTTCGCAGTTCGAGACTTTTGAATATAAACCATTGCTTGAAAAAATGCATGGACAAAACCTTCCCGACTCGGTAAGAAAAGGGCAACGGCTTACCGGCATGAGTGCACAACAATCCGCATTACCTTTAGTGGGATCATCTTTCAAATTTGAACAACGTGGAAAAAGTGGAGCGTGGGTAAGCGAATTGATGCCTTACACCGGTGCGGTAGCCGACGAACTCTGTTTTATAAAATCCATGTACACGGAACAGATCAACCATGATCCTGCCCTTACTTTCATGCAAACCGGTAACCAATTGGCTGGGCGCCCCAGCATCGGCGCATGGGTAAGTTATGGCCTGGGTTCTGACAATGAGAACCTACCGGCATTTATCGTGCTCGTGTCCAATAATGCGCCACAGGATCAACCCTTATTTGCAAGATTATGGGGCAATGGATTTCTTCCCTCCAAATACCAGGGTGTGCAATTCCGTTCGGGTGCCGACCCTGTTTTATACCTGAATAACCCGGATGGATATAAGGCCGTTGACCGTCGCGAAATGCTGGATGCCTTGAAAGAGTTAAACCAATCGCAATTAGAAATTTTTGGCGATCCTGAAATTAATAACCGGCTGGCGCAATATGAAATGGCCTTCCGTATGCAGGCATCCGTGCCTGAAATAACGGATATGTCAGACGAACCCGATTGGGTCTTTGATATGTATGGTCCCGATTCACGAATACCAGGAACCTATGCAGCCAATTGTTTGCTGGCAAGACGATTGCTGGAGAAAGATGTTAAGTTTGTTCAATTGTATCACCAGGGATGGGATCAGCATGGAAATTTACCCGGCTCACTTACGAATCAATGCAAGGCAACGGACCAGGCTTCCGCGGCACTTGTAAAAGATATCAGGCAACGTGGTTTGCTGGATGATACCCTCGTGATCTGGGGTGGTGAATTTGGCCGCACGAATTATTCGCAGGGAAAACTAACTAAAGATAACTACGGACGAGATCATCATCCACGTTGCTTTACCATGTGGACAGCAGGTGGTGGTGTTCAGCCGGGACTCACGTTCGGCGAAACAGATGAATTTGGTTATAATATTGTAAAGAACCCAGTTCATGTACACGATTTCCAGGCAACCCTATTATATTTAATGGGCATAGATCATGAGAAGCTTACTTTTGATGCGGAAGGCAGAAGGTACCGGCTTACTGATGTTGAAGGCAAAATAATTAAAGGTATCATCGCATAATTCGTTTTAATTCATCTTATACTTTCATCGTGAAAAAAATTAACTATCCAAGAAGGGAGTTTCTTAAAAAAACTTCTATGATTACAGCAGGCGCTATAGCAGGTTTTAATATAACCGGCAAAGCCAGCCCTGACAAGGATGGCATCATAGGACATGGAGAATTTACTTATAAAGTGAACAAAGGCTGGGGCAATCTTGATCCCGCCAAAACCCCTGTATTTAATTGCCACGAAATGGTAGAAGATTCCAAGGGGCGGTTGGTCATGGTGACGGATGAAGTCAGAAACAATATCATCATTTATGATAGATCCGGTAAACTAATTGACTCCTGGGGCACCCGTTATCCTGGTGGGCATGGTCTTACTCTATCACCGGAAGGCGGAGAAGATTTTCTTTTTATAACTGATTGCGGGTATTATTTTGGGAGGGATAATAACTGGCACGCACAAGCGGGTTCCGTTTTCAAAACCACCATCAATGGCGATCTGCTATTTGCTGTAGGGCATCCCTATACTATCGGCATTTATAAAAAAGAAGAGAACTTTCAACCTACTGAAGTAGCCGTGGCGCCCAATGGAGATTTTTATGTGGCGGACGGGTATGGCTCGGATTATATTATACAATATAATCACCAGGGCGAATATATACGGCATTTTGGCGGGCATCATAATACCAACCCCGATCATAACCTGGACAATGCGCATGGCGTAACCGTTGATTTAAGAAATCCCGCTTCTCCAAAATTAATCTGTACTTCCAGAAATGAAAATGCTTTCAAATTCTTTACCCTTGACGGCAAGTATCTTGAAACCGTAAAATTGCCGGGTGCTTATGTGTGCCGCCCTGTGATTCAGGGTGAAAATATTTATGCCGGAGTATGCTGGTCAAACTTCCGCGATACGGGAAAGATGAACGACGGCAGATCAGGATTTGTGACCATCCTGGATAAAACCAATAAAGTTGTCTCCAACCCCGGTGGCACCAAACCGGAATATAAGAATGGCATACTTCAACCCCTGTTTATGGAAGGAAATATTTTTTATCATGGTCATGATGTATGCGTTGATGAAGACAAAAATATTTATGTATGCCAGTGGAATGCTGATAAAACTTACCCCGTTAAATTAGAACGGGTATAGAAAATCATCTTTAGCAATGCAGACTGAATGGTCACTACTCGCTGGAAGGTTTCATCCACTGATTGTACATATCCCAATTGGATTTATATTGTTTGCGGCATTGCTCCAGGTAATTGCTGCTTACAGAAAAAGTGTTTTGCTTGAATCCGCACTTAATATAGCATTAGTGGCAGGCGCTATCAGTGCGGGCTTAGCGGCCATCTCAGGTTTTTTACTATCGGGGGCCGGTGGCTATAATAACGACATACTTTTCTGGCATCAATGGATAGGTATAATTGTAACGATACTCACTTTTAACGTTTGGTTGATCAGGATAAACAAAAAAGCGAATACCCGATTTCTTAAAATAGCTCTTAGTAACTGGTTATTATCCGTCTGTATTATATTAATCGCCATCGGCGGGCATCTCGGTGGAACTATGACGCATGGTGAGGGATATTTAACCCGGTATATGCCTGCCTTTCTTAGATCCATTTTCGTTTCAAAAAAACAACCGGGGCCTGAAAAAATGATTCCCCGTTTGGATTCTGTCATTGTTTTTGCGGATATTATTCAACCGATATTTAATGCCCGTTGTATAAGTTGCCATAACCCGGATAAGGGTAAGGGTGAACTTAATTTAACGACCATGGACGGGATTATGAAAGGCGGTAAAAGTGGCAACACCATTGTTGCTGGTGATCCTGAAAAAAGCGAGTTGGTACACCGGATCGCCTTGCCACCACAGAGTTCTAAATTTATGCCTTCGGAAAACCGGCCGCCATTAACGCCCATTGAAATAAATTTTATTAAATGGTGGATAGAGACAGGCGCTGATTATAAAAAGAATATTACAACAACAGGAGCCGATGAAAAAACCAAATATTTAATCGCCGCCTATCTTGGCATCGATGTAGAAAATAATAAGGAAATTAAATTGCCGGAAGTTGGACCTGCGGATTCTGTTGTGCTCCGGCAATTAAAGGAAATGAAAGTCATCGTCCGGCCACTTACTTCAGAAAGTAATCTTTTAGAAGTTTCATTAGTCATGGTACAGCAGGCTACACCTTCACTACTAATGCCAATTCTCGAGAAACTCTCTGCCGTCAGGCAACAGCTATACCGCCTGGATATGAGCAACTGCGGACTTACCAAAGAACATATCAAAATGATCGCGGGGTTTAGCCGGCTTTATAAACTGGAAATACAAAAGAATAATCTGACCGATGAATCCATAGAACCATTAAGTGCACTTCAGCAATTGGCAATTTTGAATGCTGGCCAAAATATGCTTACTGATAAAAGCATCGCCGCTTTTAAAAAATTACCTGTGTTAAAAAAAATCAATCTCTGGCAGACAGAGGTGACGGAAGAAGGTTCAAAGGATTTACAATCACAATTAAGAGGCGTGATTATAGAGCGGTAAGAGATCCAGCATAGTCATTTGAGTGACCTGCCCTGCTAAACTGGAAATCTCCTTTGCTGCTCAGTTTAAGGAGTGAACTGATTATATTGCAGCCAAATTCAGTTCATGATAATTGACTTCAGATCCGATACGGTTACCAAGCCAACTAAAGGTATGCTTGACGCTATGATGAGAGCGAAAGTAGGCGATGATGTTTTTGGCGAAGACCCTTCTATTAACGAATTAGAATCACTCGCAGCTTCCATGTTCTCGATGGAAGAAGCTGTCTTTTGCCCTTCCGGCACAATGACAAACCAGATTGCCATTAAATGTCACACGCAACCGGGAGATGAAGTGATCTGTGATGAAACTGCTCATGTTTACCAATATGAGGGAGGCGGCATCGCTTTTAATTCAGGGGCCTCCGTGAAACTTATTCATGGTGACCGGGGCCGGATTTCCGCAGCGCAGGTTGCCCTCGCTATCAATAATACGGAGGATGCGCACAAAGCATTAACCAGCCTGGTTTGTCTTGAAAATACTTCGAACCGCGGAGGCGGTAGTTGTTATAATTTTGAAGAAATAAAAAAGATAAAAGAAGTTTGCAGAACAAACAAGCTGGCTTTTCACCTCGATGGCGCCAGGCTGTTCAATGCATTGGTTGCAAAAAAAGAAACCGCGGAACAGTACGGTCAAGTTTTTGATAGTATTTCTATCTGTCTTAGCAAAAGTTTAGGCTGCCCGGTGGGTAGCCTGTTACTAGGGAAAAAGGATTTAATAAAAAAAGCAAGACGTATCCGCAAGGCATTTGGTGGCGGCATGCGGCAGGGCGGCTTCCTGGCAGCTGCAGGAATTTATGCCTTGAAAAATCATATTACCAGGCAGGCGGAAGACCACGCACATGCCCGGTTAATTGCCGAGGCGTTGACAAAAAAAGATTTTGTAGAAGCGGTGCTGCCCGTAGAAACCAATATCATTATTTTTAGCATCCGGCAGCCTCATACTGCTAAATCCATTGTCCAGAAAATGAAAGAAAATAATATCATAGGCTATGCGATAACACCGGTCAGCGTGCGATTGGTCACGCATCTTGACATCAGACCGGAAATGGTACAGCGGACCATTGAAACCATCAAACATCTATAAACAAACACTACAACCCGTAAAATATGTTCCCGAAAATTGATACCACAACAACGGATGCATGGAAACTATTGCAACATCATCGTGAAGAACTGGAAGCAATCCGCATAAGAGAATTATTCAATAACGATCCCGAACGATTTTCAAAATATTCCCTGCAGGCTGGGGATATTGTATTTGATTATTCAAAAAACATCATTACGGATAGAACGATGCAATTGCTTTTACAACTGGCAGAAGAAAGCAAAGTAAAAGATGGCATTGAAGCCATGTTTAGCGGTGAAAAAATCAACCAGACTGAAAACCGGTCCGTGTTGCATGTTGCACTCCGGAATTTTTCCAAACAAACTTTTTATTCAGATGGAAAGGATGTGATGCCTGAAGTAAAAAAAGTATTGCGCAAAATGAGAAAATTTTGTGAAGCAGTACATCAGGGTGATCACAGGGGATATACTGGTAAAAAAATAAAATATATAGTCAATATTGGCATCGGGGGCAGTGACCTGGGCCCTCTAATGGTTACAGAAGCATTGAAACCATACGGTGTGGAGGGAATACAGACTTTTTTTGTTTCTAATGTAGACGGAACGCATATTGCAGAGACATTAAAGAAGGTAAAACCGGAAAGAACTCTTTTTCTTATTGCTTCCAAAACATTTACCACGCAGGAGACTATGACCAATGCTCACACCGCAAGACAATGGTTTCTAAAAAAAGCAAAGGATGAAAAACATATCGCCAAACATTTCGCGGCCCTTTCAACCAATGAAACAGAAGTCGTAAAATTTGGTATTGATAAAAAGAATATGTTCGGATTCTGGGATTGGGTTGGCGGCCGTTATTCCCTGTGGAGCGCCATCGGGCTTTCTATTGCCCTGACGATTGGCTATAAAAATTTTGAATTATTATTAAAAGGCGGCCATGATACGGACAATCATTTCCGCAATACGTCATTTGAAAAGAATATCCCGGTAGTCATGGCCCTGGTGGGACTATGGTACACTAATTTTTTTGGTTCCCAAACAGAATCCATTCTTCCTTATGATCAATACCTGCATCGGTTTGCAGCTTATTTTCAACAAGGAAACATGGAAAGCAATGGAAAAAGTGTTGACAGGAATGGAAAAAAAATTGATCACCGTTCCGGCCCGGTTATCTGGGGAGAACCAGGTACCAATGGGCAGCATGCATTTTACCAGTTAATACACCAGGGCACTCTTTTAATTCCCTGCGATTTTATTGCACCCGTTCAAAGTCATAACCCGATCGGTGATCATCATCAGAAATTATTGTCGAACTTTTTTGCCCAGACAGAGGCATTGATGAATGGCAAAACAACGGAAGAAGCGAGGGTGGAATTAGAAAAAGCCGGGTTGAATGAAGAACAGATAAGTAAAATTTTACCATACAAAGTTTTTGCAGGTAATAAACCCACCAATTCCTTCCTGGTTAAAAAAATTACGCCCTATACACTCGGCCAGTTAATTGCCTTGTATGAACACAAAATATTTGTGCAGGGTATTATTTGGAACATTTTCAGCTTTGACCAATGGGGTGTTGAATTGGGCAAACAATTAGCCAATAAAATATTACCGGAATTGCAGGACGATGAGCCGGTAAGGAATCATGATTCTTCGACAAACAGCCTTATCAATCTATATAAGAAACTGAGGGAATTAAAATAGTTTAGGGCTCTTTTTTAGCTGCAAGCTATGAGCTGCAAGCTGCAAGACCTATAGTTCGGGAGAAGCTTCGAGCTATGAGGGAGAAGCCTCAAGCTATGAGCTGCAAGCCGCAAGACCTATAGTTCGGGAGAAGCTTCCAGCTATGAGCTGCAAGCTGCAAGACCTATAGTTCGGTAGCTTACCTAAGTCTCGCAGCTCATAGCTTGCAGCTTGCAGCTTTCTTCAGCAGCTCGCAGCTTTCCTCTTCTACATTTCGAGTAACTTCCCGATAAGCCGTTATTTTTAAGTAACAACCTGACTAATACATCGTAGTGTACAAAATAATACTATAAATCCTCCGTTTATACGGAGATATTGTTTTTGGCTATTTCCTTCCGGAAACAAAAAATCCAAAATCCCAATCTATGAAAAGCAGAATAGCGGTTCTTATTCTTGTGTTCTTTTCTACCTATAATCTTACTGCACAGAGCCTTTACGAAGTTTCGTTAAGCGAAAAGACATCCCATTCCACTTTAATTGTAGAAGGTAAAGTAATTGACCAACGTAGTTTTTGGAACAGTAATCATACGATGATCTATACTTCGAATAAGGTAGAGGTTTATAAAGTATTTAAAGGCTCATTAAGCCAGTCCATCCTTGAGATAGTAACCGTGGGAGGCCGCGTAGAAAATGATGGTCTTGAAATCAGTGAGGCTTTAAAATTATCAAAAAACCAGGTAGGCACTTTCTTTTTATATCCTAACAGCATTAATATTAAATCTCCAACCAGTTTCCAACGGCTATGGGATGTATACAGCAGTTCGCAGGGATTTATACGATATGATTTAAATAAAGAAACGGCCAGCGCCCCTTTTGTGCGGTATAAAAGTATTTCCGGCGATTTTTATAAAGACATCAAGACAAAAACCAACCGTAATTTTGAAAACAAAAAACCATCGTTTTCAGTTTCGGCATTAAATAATAAGAACACACGTGAACTGACCGCCCTGGCTCCTGTTATCAGCTCATTTTCGCCTGCTATGGTCAATGCCGGAGCTTTATTGGATCCTGTAAATAACGTTTTGACGATTAATGGTTCAGGCTTTGGAACGGGTGCTGCCAGCGCTGCTGTTCTATTTGATGATGCGGACGATGGTGCGGGAGGAACAGCTTTCCCCGTAGCGTATAATGATCCGCTTGTTATTTTATGGTCAGATACGCAGAT
>JAOQAL010000515.1 GCA_025963615.1 Chitinophagaceae bacterium
TTTACAGATAACTTTCCACCGTTTTAAATTAAGTTCAACCCATAACAATTCATCTCTTTGCGTTCTTTGCTTCTTCGCGCCCTTTGCGTGAAATATTCTTTAGAAAGCGAAGATTGATTCTTAACCGTTCATCTCTTTGCTTCTTTGCGTTCTTTGCGTGAAATATTCCTGGCGACGGCTCAGCCGTGTAGCGATCGGGTATTCAGTTTGTCTATTCAATAGACAAACTGAATACCGAAGTATTCCCAGTCATGTAAAGTGTCTTATTATCCTTTCCCCCGATGACAATGGTGGAAGGGCGTTCGGGTGTTTTTATCATTTTCAGTTTTTTGCCATTGCGGTCAAAAACATACAGATCTCCATCGGCGATATATACATTACCGTTAGCATCAACCGCAGAACTGAATTCACCGTTCTCGGCGAAAAGCTTTAGATCGGAAACATAACCTTCCTTATTGATATTCAATTTCACAGTTCGCTTTTCATATTCATCCGTTACATACAACGGGTTACCCGGGATAGCTTCTGTAAGAGTTGCAGCCCTTGCCAGGTCATATACTACGGGAATAACCGTAACCCCATCTGGCGCTACAAAACATTCATCAGGATGATTGACGGTAACGGTATTAAAATCATGGCTATCTCTCCAACGGTGTGCAGGATACAGCGCTTTAAACAGTGGTATGCTTCCCATTTTCGCTTTAGGCAACTGCTGTAGGGTTTCATCCGGGTTAGCCGGATTCACTGAATACACAAATGTGGCAAAACCCGAATTACCCCAGCCACTAAACGAAGTGCCGGCAGCATCCGGAGGGTTCGTAAATGTTTCCGGTTTGCCATGGACAAGATAGCCCGGTTTCGGGACATACTTAAATACTACCAGCAGGTTGTCATTTTTATCACAGGCTAGCGATAAAGGTTCCCAGGGATAATCTGCTATAAGACTTAAACTCCTGGTATCAACCGACCATTTATAGATCCGACGCAGCCGCGATTCACAGAAATAAATATTTCCTTTGCTGTCTTTGCTCAATCCTTCAGCCAATTCAAATCCTGAAGCCAGTTTTTCGAATGCGTATTTACCGGTTGTTACCGATTCTGTTCCATGGATAGTTTTGCCAAGCCATAGCCGGTTAAATTCCCAGGGACGAACTGTTGTATTCGTATTAATATCGTATAAGGGTGTATTGGTGGTGTATTTTATCTGGCTGTAATTATGAACATTCAGGAATTCAATATTTTCCGAACTCCAGTTGCGTATGGAAAAGGGGAACGGCTTGATTAACCGGATGACCCGAAACAGATACAGGTTGGCGAACACCATATTGTTGCAATGATCCAGCTCCACCGGCAGGCATTCCGTGCCTTCACGACTTTCTTCTTCCAGTTGCAGCGCATATACCTTCCAGTTGGAAACATGGTTAAACCGTATTTCATTACGCACATGGTGCTCAATCGACATGGCATAAATACGGCCAGGCGTGCTGGTATGGGATATATAAGTGCCCGCCGTAGCAAATGAACTGGCCGTCCAGATATTTTTAAATACACCGCCCCCGCCAGCTGTTATCCAGAGGCTCCAGTACTGTGTATCCCAGGCAGGATCAATAGCATTCCACGGAACCGGTTGCCTCTTTTCATTTAATGCCGGTTTGCCGATGCGTTCCATGCCACCATGTCCACCTACAAACTTTACATCATTCATATAGGAGCTGGCGCCGGCCATCCATTTACAGGCAACAGCCCTGGAATTTTCTGCTCCTGTTGATAAACCGATACCACTAACGATATTCATCCCGCCTTTGGAAGTTTCCAGTAAAGGTTTTGGTGGCCCAAAACTTCCGAATGCTTCCGTATAATTTTCAAGAATGAATTGAGTGCCAATCGGAGTAAGGCCAATCAACACGGTATTGGGTTTCATCCTGATGGTCTCGCTAACCCGGTACCAGCCCTGTGGTACATAGATCGTCGGATATTTATCAATCGCATCCTGTATCACTTTGGTATCATCAGTTATTCCATCGCCCACGGCTCCCAGAGACCGAAGGTTGGTCCATTCATCAATAGCCGGGAAAGCAGGAATATCTGTTGCGACGGGTGCGGGAAAATCAGGAAGCGACTCGATCTCCTCAATGGTATGAATCAGCGGTTCTGCCTGTAAACTATCCATCTGCAGGCCATGCATATAATTTTTTACTTTATAAATGGAGCCCGCGCCTTTCGTTTGTTTACCACTTTGAAGATAGCTGACTAGTAATGGTACATTTTTACAATCTATATTTCGTAAGCTTACCTGGTTTTTCGCATTATCTTCAAGTCCGATTGTAATCGCAGCTCCGCTGACATTTTCAAAGTGGCAATCTTCCATAAACAGCCGCTCATGAAACTCTGGCATCATGTCAATAACCGCGGGAACATTCTTTACCCGCATCCGGACAATGGTTAATCCGGCCTCCCGGGTGCGGATAGCCGCTTTACGCTGGCCTTCAAAATACGTATCGGTGGTCATGAATTGCCATCCCGGCGACGGTTTGGTGGTATAGATACCATAGTCACCCCCAAAGAATTTTACATCCTCCATTTCGTTACCCACATCAAACATGCCCGCTTTGCCATGCCCGGCGTATATGTCGACATGAGCTATAAAACTATGCTGCGCATAATGGGTTCGCAGCGCCACGGCGAAAGGATTGCCATCTTCAATTTTTAGATTCACGTTGGAAAGCGCACTGTAAAAAGTGCTGGCGCCTGCATCATATACTGGCTTACCGGCTGTCTTCATGCCGTTCACAAACCAGAACATATATTTTGCCACTCCTTTATCAGTAGAATCCGCAACCTGGTAACCCGGTGAATTTTTGGCAAGAACAATGACTGGCCGCTTGCTGCCATAACCGATCACACGGATGCCCTGCGGAACATAAATGGTATGGCTGATGCGGTAAGTTCCTTCGGGGATGAAAAGAATGCCGAAGTTGTGTTTGATCTTAACTTCATTGATGGCTTCCTGCAGTACAACTGAAACATCTGCCGAGCCATCAGCTTTGATATTGTATTTATCATGAGTAAAATAAAGCGCATCCGGATCTTCCAGCCTTTTCTGGTAAAAGGAAATGCTCTCTTCCTTATGATTTTTCTTTTGTGATTTACCTTGGGCGAAGCTGAATATTGTAACTAACAATAGTCCGGGGAGAAGGATGCTTTTTTTCATATTTTTTAAATATATGAAATCTGTGCGAACAGGGTTGTCAACCTTAAAAGGATTGCTGCTTTTTTGTAAAGACTTTGCAAAGGTTGGCAACCCTTCCTACTTATTGAGGCGTTAATCTTTTCATTTTAATATTCACTCGGGGCCGCCTACCAATTACAGCCATCGGGCCGATAGTAGCACTAAGAGGAGAATTTATTCATCGCTCACGCTGCCGCAAAATACTTAGGTAGGTAGCAGTTGTTTTTAATCTTTTAAAAGGTTGCTCGCAGCATATAAATCAAAATCAATTTCAACGTTTAACAGCAGGCATTTCTTTAATTAACAATAGCTCTACTTTAATTTTGTTTTGTAACTGCCATCATTGGATAAATTTCATAAGTATTCAATCCGTTCGCTGGATCATTTGAAATAATTTGTTTAAGTTGATTCTCACTTTCGACGGATACGATGGCAATTCCATAACCGCCTTTTGGATCCATAACGGGTCCCAGCACAATAACGGTTCCGTCATTTACATAAGGATTCCAATAAGCAACATGGTTTTGCATAATGGCTCGTTCCTCGTCAGACATGTCCATTATAAAAGTTGGTCTTGGTGGATTTAACTTTAAATAAAAATGCATTTTCCTTTTATTTATATTGTGGTTGAAGTTAAGAACTAAAGTTAAGCGTTGCTTGTCCTGACAGAACTGAAGCTTGGATTTGCAATTTGCCGATTGTACTTTTATCAAGCCACAGTTGCACAAAACCCCATGGTTGCTTTGCTTCTATTTTATCTATTCAAAGCCAAATTCTTCTAGCCTGGCCTCGATGTCAGCCGCGAATCCAACATAATACCTG
>JAOQAL010000077.1 GCA_025963615.1 Chitinophagaceae bacterium
AAGCGGGTTTGTTTTTCTGTTATTGTTTGCCTGGGGTCTTAAAAATTCATTTGCCCAGGACAATAAAATGGCTGTTCGTGTTGTAAAGCGACCTTCAACAGTTACTGTCAGTACACTATACACTGGCAATAGGGCTCCTTTGCAGGCTGTCAATTTTATCAAACTGCCGGTGGGAAGTATCAAGCCCAAAGGCTGGATACTGAAATATCTTGAATTGCAACGGGATGGTTTAACAGGGAAACTGGGTGAAATAAGCGCCTGGCTTGATAAAAATAATAATGCCTGGTTCAGTGGTAACGGTCAGGGTGATCATGGCTGGGAAGAAGTGCCCTATTGGCTGAAGGGGTACGGTGACCTCGGTTATATTTTGCAGGATAAAAACATTATCAGTGAAACAAAATTATGGCTGGATAAAGTTTTTCAAAGCCAGACAGCCGATGGCTATTTTGGCCCGGGGATAATTGAGAAGGAACAACCGGGTAATAAAAATAGCACGCCGGACCTTTGGCCAAATATGCTGATGCTCTGGTGTATGCAATCTTACTATGAATATAGTGCCGATCAACGCGTTATTCCATTTATGACAAAATATTTTAAATGGCAGGCGACTGTGCCTGATGACAAGCTTTTGAAGACCTATTGGGAGAATAGCCGGCGGAGGCGATAATCTTTACAGCATTTACTGGTTGTACAATCGCACCGGTGAAAAATGGTTATTGACTCTTGCCGATAAAATTCACCGTAACACAGCCAACTGGTCTCAAAAAGACAATTTACCCAACTGGCATAATGTAAATATTGCCCAATGTTTCCGGGAACCTGCAACTTACTATATGCAGACAAAAGACAGTTCTTTATTAAATGCCACGTATGAAGATTTTTACCTGGTCAGGAATTTATACGGACAGGTGCCCGGGGGCATGTTCGGTGCCGATGAAAATGCACGTGAAGGTTATCATGATCCTCACCAGGCGGTGGAGACCTGTGGCATGGTAGAACAAATGGCTTCCGATGAGATTTTAATGGGCATTTCCGGCGACCCTCTTTGGGCCGACAATTGTGAAGATGTTGCCTTCAATACGTATCCTGCTGCGTTCATGCCCGACTTTAAAGCGCTGCGTTATTTAACAGCACCCAACATGGTAATCAGCGACAGTAAGAACCATGCACCCGGCATACAAAATGAGGGCCCGTATTTAATGATGAATCCTTTCAGCAGCCGTTGTTGCCAGCACAATCATGCCCAGGGATGGCCTTATTATGCTGAACATTTGTGGATGGCCACGCCCGATCATGGGATAGCGGCCATGTTATACAACAGCAGTGAAGTAAATGTGAATGTTGGAAATAAGAAAGGCAAACCGGTCACCCTTAAACAAACAACCAATTATCCTTTTGACGAGAAAATAAAAATTGAAGTCATTGCAACATCCGCGACAAACTTTCCTTTATACCTACGCATTCCGGGCTGGTGCAGTTATGCTTCAGTAACAGTAAATGGAACTGCTGTTAATATTTCAGTAGAACCAGCTCTTATGTGCGGATTCAAAATACCTGGAAACAGGGAGATGTGATAGAGCTCCTGTTGCCCATGAAACTTAAAACACAAATATGGCAGCAGAATAAAAATAGTGTAAGTATAAACTATGGCCCGCTTACTTTTTCGTTAAAGATCGATGAATCCTATAAATTGATGAATAGTAAACAGTCTGTCACCGACGATTCAAAGTGGCAGCCCAATGCGGATCAGTCAAAATGGCCCTCCTACGAAATCTATCCAGCCAGTCTATGGAATTATGGATTGGAATTAACCAGCGAGCGGCTGGAAGATCAATTTGAAATAATAAAAAAAAGTTGGCCCGTTAATAATTATCCATTCACACCGGATGCTGTGCCAATTACAATTAAAGCAAAAGGTAAAGTTATACCTGAATGGGCCCTGAATAAATATGGAATGTGTGATACCCTGCCTCAAAGCCCCGTCAATGTTACCACAAAAGCCCGCGATATAGAATTAATACCGATGGGCGCGGCAAGATTGCGTATAACAGCATTTCCCATAGTAAAATAAAATAATGATGGCCCCTGTTGTAGACCATGGAGTATAAAGTTCTAACGACTCTATAGGAGTCGCCTGAAAAAAACAATAGGACACTCCAGCCACGTTCGAGGGCATATTTCGATGCTTAACTATCAACAGGATGCTTCTTCAAGCTATTCAAATCCTTAATTTAATGCCATGCCTCCAGCGTGGGAATCAAATTAAAAAATGGCTTTACGTTTTGTCAGGAACGTCTTATGAGACTACCCACAAAATGTTTCAACGGGATGTCGTTGGTTAATTATATTTCTTTAAATCCGTTCACCTACTGATTCAAACATGTCACGGTACTTCTTTATTTCATCATGTGCAGCTTGTAAAGCGGCCTTCTGTTTCAATATTGCATCCGTTACATCCTCTGGTATTTCAATATCGGCTTCGAGCGCTTTTTCATAAGCCCGTTGTGCGGCATCTTCTCCAAATTCACAGGAGGCAAGAATAGAATGGCTTATCTTATCACTTAACGTGGCCCTTATATCCATCCACATCCTGTACACTTTTCCCGCATTAGTAGTTCCTGAAGATGGACGTCCGCCATGACCTACCACCAACGAAGAAAGATCGCCATAATACTGCCGGCTCTGTTTCGCATTTTTCTCAAATAGTATCTTTAAATTGGCATTCTTAGGGGAAAGCTCTTTAGCTGCCTTTTCATATCCTTCTACCCGGTCACCGTTAATCCTGATAAGATCGTTGAGCAAATCTGTTAATTCATTATGTTCCATAAAAAGCATTTTTTAAGTTTTATAAAAAACCATGCCGTTGCTGTAAGGATGCCAACTTTTAAAACATGGCAACTTTATTCTCTGGTAAATAGCCCGTTCGTACACATTGACTTAATATTTTCATTAAAACATTTTCATTGCTGCTAAAGAAGGAGGAGCGAATTTTTTCCCCTCTTGATTTCTGCAAATTGGGTAAAAGATTACCTTCTTCATACAGGCGTAGCAGGGCCGGATGAACATAATATTTTTTACAAATACCGGGCGTGTTGCCCAGGCGCCGGCTTACTTCATTTAAGATAAGGGCTATTTTTTTCCTGGTGCCGGTAGGTTCATCCGCATTGCCCGCCGTGCATAAGCATTCCAAAGCATATAGGGAACCGGCCCAGGTACGGAAATCTTTGGCGCTGAAATCATGGCCGGAGGCCTGGCGGATATAGTTGTTAACCATGCCGGAATCAATAGTCCTGCGGCTTCCATCAGTCTCATAATACTGAAAAAGTTCTTTGCCAGGTATATCCCTGCACTGTTTTACAGTTTTTGCGAGACGTTTATTATTAAGTGTAATATCATGTACAATTCCTTTCTTGCCTTTAAAAGAAAAACGTACGGTGTCGCCACGGATAGTTACATGTTTATCTTTTAGAGTGGTTAATCCATAAGATCCGTTTGCCTTTTCATATTCCGCATTTCCGATCCTGATATAAGTCTTGTCCATTACCGCGATCAGGGTGGCCAATACTTTTGATTCTGTCAGATCTTTCTGCAATAAATCTTTTTGTACCTGTTTTCTGATATTACCGAGCGATTTTCCGAATTCATACAAACGGTGAAATTTTGTTTCAGACCGTAAAGCCTTCCAGCCAGGATGATAGATATATTGCTTCCGGTTTCTCAGATCAAAACCCGTTGCCTGGATATGCCCAGCCGGATTTTTACAAATCCAGACATTCCTCCAGGCAGGGGGAATTACCAGTTTTTTTATTCTTTCAATGATTTTTTTATCCCGGATAATTTTTTGGTTAAAAAGATAAACGAAATTTTTTCCATTTTTTCTTCTTGTAATGCCAGCGGTAGTATCCCGGCTATAGATAAGATTAATAGCGGTGACGGCTTTTTCGTGGTCCTTATCTGAAACCAACAGCTCATGATGAGAAACTTTTAAATCTTTTTTCATAACGTAATCTATAATCTCAAGGCATTGCCAATTCAATGAACTCTAAATTGTGTACCATAATAGAAAATCATTTATTGTTTGGATAATTGGTGGAGGAATCATGCTTTTAATAAAAAAGATTAGTTCTGTAGAATTTATTGCCCATTTCATTAGTGTTCTCAACATAACAAAACGCCACTGTCCTTTCGCATGATTTACATGTTGCCATTTGATAAACGTGCTGGAATAGAATTATAGCGGAAGCTATGGTGACGACAAATGAAAATGATCTGAGCAGGCGGACTGGCCCAGGATAAAATCTTAATTAGTGATCATCTGCTGAGGGAAGTAGATATCATATATGTACCAGGTTCAGTTAAAAAATGGGTAAGGGTTATCCTGGATATTTTCATCCTGAAAAATAGATCCGCCCCAAAACCGGTTCAGTACTTGTCATACTGAATTATTCAGCCGGGAGAACAATCAAATACCTTTAAACCACGAATTCAATTTAAAAGCATCTCATCTACCAGCAACAGGTGCTTATCTTTTTTAGTAACGTGAGGTTTGGCAATTATTTTAAGCCAGGATATTGTATGTGGTTTAAATGATCCCTCTACCAGTTTCAAGGATGGCTTATCAGCCTTTGCAGGAAGGGGCGGTTTCAGCGTTGCCAATAACTTTAACCGGTTTTCATTTTCACCACCCCAGACCTCTACTGAACCCGGAGGGTAAATGCCGGTGGCCTCTTCCACCATATAATGTAGTCCAACCGAACTTAATGTAATGGGCTTATAAAACACAGACATCAGTACGAGGTCATTGTTTTTTACTCCGGCCCAATAGTTGGCCCAGGCGGGATTATTAGCGCCGATAACACCCAGCCTTGTATTAAAAAATGTTTGAGCGCCTTCCGCCTGGTGCACACTGTTCAGTGGCAGCAAGAGCGCTACACTATCCGGAATAAAAGTATTTTTAAAAAAATCGAACACTGCAACATCACTGGTAAACCAACCTGCTTTGTATGCTTTAGCTTTTATCGTTGTGTTTTTACCGATCCATGTATGGTTGTCAAAGACAGGAGAGCGGATACTA
>JAOQAL010000078.1 GCA_025963615.1 Chitinophagaceae bacterium
ACCGCAACATCAAAAATGGGAGGCGTTGGTCTGCCTCAAAGGCATATTTGCATCCTGTTTTGGGAAAACGAAAAAATCTTGAAGTAATCTGTGATGCTCTAGCAACTAAAATTCTTTTCTCGGGGAAGCGCGCAGTCGGTGTAGAATTTTTGAAAGGAAATAGTTTGCGCAGGATTACAGCCGGTGAGGTTATTTGCTGTGGAGGTGCTATTAATTCTCCCCAGATTCTTCAGTTGTCAGGAATAGGAAATCCTGAAATTTTGAAATCCGCAGGGGTTGACGTGCTACACGACCTTCCTGGTGTGGGGCAGAATTTACAAGATCATCTTGAGGTATATGTCCAATTTGCCTGCAAAAAACCAGTAAGCGTATGGCCAGCATTGAAATGGTATAACAAACCCCGGGTGGGCTTTCAGTGGTTGTTCTTTCATAAAGGACCTGCGGCAACTAATCACTTTGAGGGAGGAGGATTTATCAGAAGTAATGAAACGGTTGCTTACCCTAACCTTCAGTTTCATTTTTTGCCAGTAGCTATACGATATGATGGTAGTTCTCCAACAGGGGGTCATGGCTATCAGGTCCATGTTGGCCCAATGAATTCTGATGCCCGTGGATCTGTCCTGATTAAGTCATCGGATCCAAAGGAAAAACCAGCCATTCGGTTTAATTATCTTTCTACAGATCAGGATCGGAAGGAGTGGGTGGAGGCCATCCGCTGTGCCCGAAAAATCCTGAATCAGCCAGCGATGGATGAATTTAATGGTGGGGAAATTTCACCTGGACCTGCCGTTGATACCGATAAGCAAATACTGGATTGGGTCAGCCGTGATTCAGAAACTGCCTTGCATCCATCCTGCACTTGTCGCATGGGTACGGATAACATGTCTGTCGTAGATCCACTAACCTTGCGGGTGCATGGCCTTGAGGGTTTAAGGATAGTAGATGGAAGTGTATTGCCGTATATAACGAATGGTAATCTGTATGCTCCAATTATGATGGTCGCAGAAAAGGCGGCCGATATAATTTTAGGAAATCAACCGCTTAAACCTGAAAAATCTGATTTTTACAGAAAGCCAAACTAAACCCACCGCACGACTTTTCTATGTTGCTGCTCCTTATTATATTAAGTAATCATAAAAACGGACGATAAACGCGATAGCTGCGGATGGATAATATTTTTCAATGCTCTCCCGGTTAATAGTAATCGTTTCCGGGAGTGTCAACCCCTCTATCACAAGTATGGATAATCGAAATTATCGTTATTGCGTTTTACCGGTAAAGTTTTTTTCAAGGTTTGTGTCTCCCTTGCCGCTATAGACCGCCAGCTTTGGAAAAGGGAAGACTGGCCTTGTCATTACCGTTTTGCCATTTTCCTTTTTTGACATCACTACCCGTTCCGGCGCCTTACCCTTTTCCACCCAATCCCGGACCAATGCAATCCAGTCCACATCGTCGGGCCCTGGTCCGCCACCGCAATGCAATACTCCCGGCAACAGGAAAAGGCGGATATGGGATTGTATGTCTTTATCTTTCATTTCAGCTTCCTGGTAATGTTTGATTGTTTCAAATGCAGAAAGTGCGGGATCATTCCAGCCATGAAATAGAATCATTTTACGATTTCGTTTTTTGAACTCAGTATAGTCTGCCTGTGTAGCATCGAGGAAGGCCGAGGCATAGCGTGTTTCCTCAAAAAATTTTGAGAAATCGTATTGACTATAATCCCAATCCGGGTTATTAAAGACAAGGTATTTAAATAGGTTGGTGCCGAATAAATAATGGAGGCTTGGCATTTTCATTTGGGGATTATTTCCGGCAATCCACATATCCCAACTGCCTTGTTCATTTTCTGCACCGAAAGGGAAACCGGGATAGATGGTGTCCTGCTTCACCATGACTGCTGAATAAACGGCCTTAATGGCTGCGAGTTGCTGCGCCGTAAGACAATTAGCACTTGCCAAACTGTCGGGACAAACCGGGAGAATAGATAAATCAAATTTGCATGCCCTTGGATCGTTGATGATATTATCAGTTATTCCATCCAGGGCATCACATTGTTTAAGTACCTGCTGCTGGAGTAACTTCAAATTATCTTTTGTGATTACAGGGTTACCAAGATCCTTTGGATTGGGATAATTTTTCTGACTATTCTGTATAAACCTGGCACCGATAGCAGGCCAGGTGAAGGCCGGCGCTCCTGCCACAATACCATCAAAATCTGCCGGGTACTGTTGCGCTTCCATCATGGCCTGGCCACCGCCTCTTGAACAACCGCTGAAATAAGAATACGCAGGATCTTTACAATAGTATGTACGGATTAAAAATTTTGAGACGACAGCAGTAAGATGAATAGCTAACTTACCGAAATCAATTTGCCGCTCCATATTATTGAGGGCCCAGATGGCATCTACACCGAAACCCTGGTGCCCGGCATCAGTACCAACCGTGGCATAGCCGGAATTCACTTCATAGCGGAAGCTATTCTGAATGCTTCCAACAAAACCACCTCCCCCCGACATCAGGAACCGTTGATTCCATTGATTGGGTAAAAGCAATTCAAAATTAATTTCCTTACTGATTCTCCCTAATACACGACAGAATGGAACAGTGATTGCCTGTCCTTCGATGCTGTCTTTTTTAAATGATTTTGCTTCAAGGATCGTTACATCGGGTAACCCAAGGTTCTTAAGTTGTTCGCAGGGAATACAGTTTTTAGAATTGGGATTGTTTTGTGCCGGTAAAACAAGCGGGCCAAAGCTGGCAAGCAATACAAGCAGGGCAGTCAATTTTTTCATTTTGTGGTAGTTTTTAATCCATGTTGTGATTTAGAATCCAGGGGGTTGGCTATTTGTATTTGTCTGAACCTGTCCCAATGGCTATCGCATTGGGCGTCAGGTTAAGAGATACCCACACCGGTGTAAAGCAGGCTGGGTAAGGAATGGAAAAGAAAAAGCAACTTGTAGTTCCTACTACATTTTACAGTGTCTACAAATCGCTTTTTCAGCACCAAGATAAAAAAAACATTGATAAGTTCTTTGACAAATCTGTCATTAACCGCACCGGGAAGCAACTGGCTTTATACAGCGCAAATCAAAAAAGATAAGCGCGTTCCATTTTGTAGTTGGTTTTATTATCAGTTGCTGTAAAGGCAACAACACGTTTAGCGAATGGGCCTTGCAGATAAGCTTATTAAATGGTAAACGGTTCAGTAAGCAAGGGGTATTTGACCGTCTGCACAGCGGAGCCACTGCATTTGCAAAGCGGCTACTGGAGGAGGTATTGCTACCTCCCGGTTGAGCACGATCGGCAACGAAGAAGTATTTTGAGGCCTATTCGTTTCCTTGCTGGATATTTGTCGTGTCGGGACTACCTATTTCCCGTTGGCGATAAGTTTAGAAGAAAGAAACTTACTTCTGTAGCAGAATTTTTTCAACTTCATGCCTGTACATGCGGCTGATAGGTAATTCATGCCTGGCAATCCACACTAATTCATGGTTGTAAGATTCGATTTTATTTAGTGCAACAATAAATGAACGGTGAATGCGGATAAACATATCTTTTGGTAATGTTTCTTCTATTGATGATATCGATTGTTTGGTAATAACCGTACCAGAAGTTGCAATGACTTTAATGTAATCTTTAAGGCTCTCGATATACAAAATATCTGATAAGGCAACCTTGATCATTTTCCTGTCACTTCTCAAATAAATATAGGGATCGGCAGAAGTTTTATTTTGTTGCTCATTTTCGACGGAAAGAGTCCCATTTAAAGAAGCATCCATTACTTTATTTACCGCCTTCAGAAATCGTTCGAATGAAATAGGTTTTAGCAAATAGTCGACCGCATCCAACTCAAAACCTTCAATTGCAAATTTTCTAAATGCTGTTGTAAAAATTACTTTAGGTGGTTTTTTAAGTGTACGCAAGAAATCAGTTCCTAATATTTGCGGCATCTGAATATCAAGAAAAAGAAGATCCACTGAATGTTGCCGGATAAAATTCAATGCTTCTACTGCATCTGCACAAGTACCTACCAACTCCAGTGATTGTACACTGGAGATATACTTTTTAAGTACATCAAGCGCCGGTGGCTCATCGTCTACAGCCAAACAATTTATCTTTTTATCAGGCATAAGTAAAAACTTTGTCCATTTGTATCGCTTTGTTTTCGGCAAAAGTATACTCCTCAAGCAAAAGCTGCATATTCACGGTAAACGTTTCTTCCGTTGAGCTGATGTCTAACTGATGTTTGCCGGGATAGAGAAGCTGTAATCTCTTTTTTACATTCTGCAAGCCAATTCCGTTATTCTGAATACTTATTTTAAGTAAAGAAGGTTTGCTATTGCTTAATTTAAAGAAAAGTTGATTTCCAACAGTAGTAATTTCAAGTTTTATCCATGGATGCTGTAACATTTGACTTGTACCATGTTTAAAACTATTCTCAACGAAAGGGATCATCAGCAAAGGAGCAATAAATTTATTTTCAAAGTCGCCATGAATTTCTACTTGCATATCGAGGCGTTTACCATATCGCACCTTTTCTAAACCCATGTAATCCTCAATCAACCTTAATTCTTTCTCAAGCGGCACCACCTTTTCCTCACATTCATTTATCATGTAACTAAGCATTCCTGATAATTTTCTTACAAGCGTGCCTGCCTGCGGCGATTGATTTAATGAAAAAGAATAAATGTTATTCAGTGTATTAAATAAAAAATGAGGGTGTACTTGTGCTTTCAATAATTGCAACTCCGCATTGGCATTTTCTTTTGCAAGCGTTTCTGTTTTTAATTGTTCCAGGTGCCAGCTTTTTAATATTTTAAGAGATAATAATAATCCGCAAACAAGAGGCGGGTTACCAAAAAATCGAATGATCTGTGGTCTTATGAAAAGCAGGAAACTTTGAAAGCTAAATCCTGTTGCGTTTGTGAATTGTTGATTTAATAATACGTTATGAACAGCATTTATTGACATGCAGATAATAATCATCAGTAAAAAACCTGCGGTAAATAGAGAATATTTTCCTTTCTGAAAATATTTTGGTACCAGCAAGTAAACGACTGAATAAGAAAATAAAACATTTATAATCATTGCCCAGAAAAATGTCACTTCCAGCAGGGACCAACGCAACTCCCATACTTTTTCCGGAGGATACATTATACCGATCCGCACTAAATGATATACAAAAACTGCCAGCCAGAAAAGAAAATGCCTTTTCCACCGGAAAGAACGGCTATCTGAAAAAATAATATTATACAAGGTCTGGTATTTCATTAAGAATTGCGTTCTTTTTTATATTGATCAAGCTCCCTGAGTACAGGGGCAGTTTTAAATCTATTAAAATCCTTTCATCATCAGAAGATATTGTTAACTGGTGGAGATACTGGTATTGATTTCTTAATTGCTTTTGAATATTGTCGAATTTTTCAATTGGCAAAGTGGCTTTATCAGCAGACCTACTAAAACCCATTTGATAGTGCAACATGTCCCCATTTACACGGATGGCTAATGTAAGCAAAGGCTCTTCTTGCCTTGTTTCAAGGAAGTATTCAAAACTGGTTTCAACAAATGACAGCAATATGCAAGGAATAATAAATGTTTCGTTTTTGTTTGGGGGAAATTCAATTTTAAGTAAAAGCCTGTTGCCAAATATTTTTTCTTCCAGGTTGATATAGCCGCGTATTATCTCCAATTCTTTTTCAAGATTCACCCAGTTTTTATCATTCTCATACAAAATATAACTTAACAAGTCTGAAAGTTGTAAAATGAGTGCCGGCGATTCCGCAGAAGATTCTCCTATATGTTTTTCTACCGTATTCAGCGAATGGAAAAGAAAACGCGGGTGAATAGAAGTTTTTAAGAGCTGCAATTCCCTTGCCAGCTTCTGCTTAGCCAGCTTTTCATTTTCCCGTTGTTGCAGGATCCATTTTTTTGAAAATTTGATACCCGCAACAATTCCAAACAACATAAATGGCACAAACAATCCGTCCACTAATGCATAATATTTATTGGCATTAAAACTTATCTGTCTATAAGGCTTGCCGGTTATGTGATGCAGGTAAAGTAAACCAGCATAATAAACAGCTATGAAATTTATAACAAACAAGAGCAGGAATGAAAATGAAAAAACCGAATACCGCTGATTTAATAAAAACCTGGGTACTAATACTTCAATAAAAAAATAAGTTGATGCCAAATAAATAGGAAGAAAATATAAAAAGTGAAAAGTGCTTTCCAAAAACGTTCTGAATGTTTTTGCCTCACCCGGCCCGCCAATCATAAGGTTTTGAATAATAAAATGAAGGGAAAACAGTATCCAAAACGTCAGATGCCTCCCAAGCCGGTACTTTACCTGATTAGAAAATATAAAGTCACGAGTATTCATTTAAATCGATTCCTTATAAATTTAATTCTCTTCTCTTGATTAATCCGGCAAATGGAACATTATAATTTGAATAAAGCGCCAACAAACACAATATAATCGCCAAATCCGCCTTGTGTCAGGGTATTTACTCCGGTATATTTCGTTTTAAACTGATCCGACAATGTTTGCTTTGTCTCTCTTCCCACAATAACAGGAACATAAGCATATAACGATGCTTTTTTCATTTTATAAATTATACCCGGTTCTACAGATAAATTATGACCAGCACGTCTCACTCCCTCGCTGCCTCCGAAAAGATCGTTAACAGGTGTCCCTTCCTTTCTAATGCCCACAGAAAATGCCCAGCGCTTTAAACTATAATTTATACCCACCCGGATTGAAAATTGGTCCGCTACACTGAGTATGATATTATTTGCAAGGCTATCAATTCGTGGTGGGATTCTTCCGTTTGTGATCGCAGTTCCATTTTGTTCTCTCGTGTTTGCCATGTAATAAAAATTGCCATACAAGCTAAAAGATCTTGCCGCATTTAAAATGTAGAATGTATTCATCTCAGTAATGATTCCGGTACCACCATCCCCCAATTGGATAGAAGGGTTTACAGCAGAAAGAATTTTTGTTGAATCATTCCTGTAAAAATAATCCTGGTAATTATAAGCTCCGGTAGGAAATTTTATACCAAGCCCTAATTGAATATTTCCTCTTTGCTTTACAGTTGGTTTTAGCAACCACTTATAGGCCGTGAACCTGATATCGCCAATTCCAAAAGAGTTTGTTGTACGTCTTGTTGTATTGGGGCCGCCATGTTCCAACGAAGCAGTGCGGCTATTTGCCGCAAACGGAACGCTTAGATCAAGCGACCATCCATTTCGCATTAACCTGCCGATTGAAATATCCATCGTATAGGATTTAACAACAGCTTCATTTTGTTTCGGCGTTTTCAAATCAACAAGGCCCTTAAAATCACGAAACGATTTAAAGTACCTGTTATTGATATTTAACTGCCAGTCAGAAGTTGAAAAGGCATTATCCGTAAGGTTGTATTGTCCAAAACCTGAAATGTTTCGAACAACAACACATCCCTGAGATTTTGCTGTGGCAACGAGAAGCAGGACAGCGATCGCTGAAAGAAATGTTTTTTTCATAA
>JAOQAL010000109.1 GCA_025963615.1 Chitinophagaceae bacterium
TCATCGGTTTTTTTCTGAAAAGGCGAGCACTTTTGCCGTAACCAATAATTGCCCGGTATGTCTTTGTGTATGTTCTGCTGCGTGAAAGAGAAGTCCCAAAACATTTGACGGAATTAATTTCCGCCCCACCTCTCTCCTATCTAATAATGAATTTTCAGGTGTATTCTTCAACTGCCAGATGGCTATATCAACCTGTTCACTGAAATTATTTAACAGGCCGGAAAGGCTGATTTCCGTATTTTCTTTCCCTTCTGACTTCAGGTATTCTAATTGCCGCGGGTTGAGCTGCTCCTGTTTAGCATAAGTAAATAACCGGTCCAACACCCCCACAAGATGTTGCAGGTGAAAACCAGGAGAAGCGGCGCCGGCAGGTTTTTGCCATAACATGCTTTCCGGTAAATCTTTTAGCGCAATCCATACTTCTGCCCTTGCCTGAAGTATGGCATGAGCTACAGGTTGTAATAAAGGCGGTACCCCATCAACGGGGCCGCGGAGCCAGAATTCGGGTTGGAGAAATGCCATATAATTTGCAAGTTCTGTATTTTTAATTTCAAATTATGAAACGCAATGTCACGCTTGAATGTTCAATATAACAAGCTCAAAAATGGTTGCTGGCATTTTTCGAAGTCAAAATTTATAGGGTCGATCCTTTTTGTCCTGGCTGTTTTTATTTCTTCTGTCTCCCCGGCCCAACCTTTCCAGGTCGGGGTCGTTGAAGTGTATGGCAACTACACGATTCCCGAAAATATAATCAGGGAAAAATTGGGGGTTGCTATTGGCGATGTGCTGCAGGCTGACTCATTTTCTATTAATAAAGAAGTTTTCACCAATCGCCTCCTTACCGTACCTGGAGTTAAAAGGGCGCATATTGCCGCTGTATGCTGCACCCCGGAAAACAAGCTGATATTATTCGCAGGCATCGATGAAAGAGATAGCGCTGTCTTCTCTTACCGGAAATCTCCGGTATCGAAAATAAAGCTGCCCCGGGAAATAACCAGTAATTATAACGAATCAATGAAAATAGAACTGGAAGCCATTCAAAAAGGTAATGCAGGTGAAGATGATTCGCAAGGGCATGCGTTGCTCAACTACCCGCCGGCACAACCCCTGGCGGCTAAAACCATGATCTATGCGAAACAGTATTTTGTTGAATTGAGGAGGGTTTTGCATGATTCTTATGATCCCGGTCAACGGGCTGTTGCGGCGCAGGTAATAGCCTATGCGCCGGATAAAAAAGAAATTGTGAATGATCTATTATCTGCAGTGAAGGATGATGATGAAACGGTTCGCAACAATGCTGCCCGGGCGTTGGGGGTTATTGCGGGTTATGCCAATGAAAAACCGGAGCTTGGGATCAACATGCCCGCAACGGTTTTTATTGATATGCTGAATTCCGTTGTGTGGACGGACAGAAATAAAGGGGGCTTTGTATTATTAAAGCTGACTGCTAAACGCGATGAAAACGTACTAGACGAGATGAAAAAGAAAGCGGTCCCGGCTTTATTGCAAATGGCAAAATGGAAAAGTACCAGCCATGCTGAATCTTTTTATTTTTTAGCAGGCAGGCTGGCCGGATTTAGCAATCAGGAAATTTCAGATGCGTTTTATTCTGACAAACGAGATTCTTTTTATAATGAGATGGTAAAGAAATTACAGCCCGTCGCATTTTGATTTAAAATATTCCGGGATGAAAAAAGACGGATCTCAAAGGGATCCGTCTCAGGAAAAGGTTAAGGTTAATGGACGTTTTTGGTTTATTTATCCCAAAGGGTTCTTGCCGTTTTCATTGATCTGCGGATATTCCAGATATCCACCTGACCGAAAGATTGTCTGGCCGATTTTTCTTTGGCGAAAGTTTCTTTTACTTCCGTTAACAATTTCTTTAATTCCATCTTGTCCAGCTGTACATGCGATGGCATAACATTCGTGTTCATGATAATTCTCCTTCTTTTTTACAATAAATTTTTTGAGCAGCTAAGTGCGGTAAACAACCTTAGCAGCGATATAAAATCTTAATGAATTCTTTCATTTTTGTAAGTACTATACCATGCTCAAATTTGATGATGTAAAATTGCTAATAACTTTGTTACAAAAAAACGTAAGAATGAACGAAATGAATTTATCGGTTAATGAATAGCAGGTTTTTATGGATGAGTCGTTTTCTGACAGAAAATTTATTGCCCGTGTAAATAAACCAGGAAGGTATTTATCACTGTGTTCAATATCAATAAAAATAAAATGATTGGTGACGCCGGTTTTGAAGCGAGGGCAATCAGCGAACCGGGTTCTGAAAATCAAGAATGAAATTTTAAAGATGGCTTAAAACCATAAAATCGGAGTGCGAGACTGGAAGTTTCGTATAACAGAGAAAAATTGTAATTTTAATAGAACAAATACAACCTGATTTATTTATGGCACTTCTGATAAAAACAAAAACAAAAAAAGAGGAGAAGGTGGTCAAAGATTTTCTCAATACGCTGGATATTGATTTTCAGACTTATGTTGCCGAAGATGCGGTGCCTTATACTACCCGGTCCCGCTTTAAAAAAGTACTTAATAGTACGGAAAAGCAAATATTGGACGACCTCGGTCAATCAGTCAATTTTGTAAATAAATACATAAAGGGTAAAATTAAAACAAAGTCTTTCAATCAAGTATTGAATGAGCTTTAATATTATTCCAACTCCCCCTTTTGTTAAAGAGTTAAAGCAACTTGCTAAAAAATATTCATCTATAAAAGAAGATATTGCTGCTCTTGCTGAACGGTTGCTGCATGAACCTAAAACGGGGACTCCGCTGGGTAATGATTGCTACAAAATAAGAATGGTTATTTCGTCTAAGGGGAAAGGTAAATCAGGTGGCGCAAGGGAAATAACACAGGTTGCCATCATCCAATCTAATATTTTTCTGCTTTCTATTTATGACAAATCCGGAGCTGCAAATATATCTGATAAAGAATTGAAAGAAAGATTGAAGAACTTACGGTAAGGCGTT
>JAOQAL010000147.1 GCA_025963615.1 Chitinophagaceae bacterium
TGTATTTTCCAATGAATAGATCATCCCCGTTATTTCCTCACACGTTTCATGATTAATTAAAAATATTTTTAGCTTTATAATCACGGCGTTTAGCTAAAAATATATGGGCTGCCATTACAATATCTGACGTCAATGAATACCTGAAAATTTATTGAACTCAGGATTGAGTGATAACGGTCTGTCCGGCTTCCAGCCATTTTACTCATCAATATACCGTTTGGTTATCGGTTGATAAGAATCAATCCTTCTGTCGCGAAGAAACGGCCAGTGGGTTCTGTAAAAATCCGTTTTATCTGTATTTATTTCATGAACAATCACTTCTTCTTTATCATGAGTAGCCTTATATAGTATAGAACCAATCGGATTGGCGATAAAAGAGCCGCCCCAGAATTTCATGGCGCCGTCTTGTTCAAAGCCTACCCGGTTAACACTTACAACATGCACACCGTTCGCTATAGCATGGCTGCGTTGGATGGTCTGCCAGGCATCATATTGTTCCGTATTCGTTGCTTCATCCTGTGCGGTGGACCAGCCGATAGCTGTTGGATAAAAAAGTATTTCAGCGCCCATCAGTGCGGTAATACGCGCTGCTTCCGGATACCATTGGTCCCAGCAAATCAACACGCCGAACGTAGCAAACTTTGTTTTGAAGATCTTATAACCCAAATCGCCGGGAGTAAAATAGAATTTTTCGTAAAAAGCCGGATCATCAGGAATATGCATTTTCCGGTACTTACCCAGGTAGCTTCCGTCCGCATCTAAAACCGCCGTGGTATTGTGATAAATGCCCTGCGCCCTTTTTTCAAATAAAGAGGCAATGATTACAATGCCTTTTTCCTTTGCAATTTTACTGAGGGCTTCCGTTGAAGGGCCTGGTATGGGCTCGGCAAGTTTGAAATTATCATACTCTTCCACATCGCAGAAATAAAGGGACGTAAATAATTCCTGCAGGCATACAATCTGCGCGCCTTTCGCGGCGGCTTCAGTTATTTTGTCGATAGCCTTCGCAAGGTTTTCATTCTTGTTCGCGGAGCAGGACATCTGCACTAACCCGACTTTTACTTTTGCCATGCTTTTAATTTGAGATGCAAAAATAAAGTAAAGGGAGATAAGTTGGAGGATTGCTGAAAGGAGCCGGGAGAAGTATCTTCCAAAACAAAACTACTTCCACGGGAGCATTCCGGAGCTTGTTTGGTCAAATCACCATAATGATTAAATATGCCTGGATTTTGACTTAGGAAATTTTTATTTATGAAGATGATGCTTGCCCATGGCTCTTAAAAAAGCAACATGTGATGCAACTGCCAATCGTACCTTAGGATACTCGATATACTCAACACCGTAATCCTGGCAGGCTTTTTTAATAATTTTACTGATAGCGGGATAATGAATATGTGAAATTTTGGGAAACAAATGATGCTCTACCTGGAAATTCAACCCCCCTACAAACCAACTTACAAATTTGTTTTTAGTAGCAAAATTAGCGGTGGTTTTTATCTGGTGGATGGCCCATTCATCTTCCATCTTGCCAGATTTTTCATCTGGCATAGGGAAATGAGTGTGCTCCACGGTATGCGCTAACTGGAAGACAATGCTTAATACAAATCCTGCTACAAGAGACATGCTTAAAAAGCCAATCAGCCACGGAGTAAAGCCAACCATATAAATGGGCAGGGCCACAAAAATAAAAGCGTGTGCTGCCTTGTAAAACCAGAAAAAGAAGTGTTCAGAAAAAGTCATCTTCCTGAGGGGGATTTCTCCGATCTTGCCGGAAAAATATTTTTTATAATCTGTTACAAATATCCACCAGATATAAAGCAGGGAGTAAGCAGCCCAGAAGTAAAAATGCTGATACTTGTGTATTTTATAATGTTCCTGTTCATCACAAAGTCTTAATAAGGGACGGGCTTCTATATCATCATCTACACCATGAATATTGGTATAAGTATGATGAATGACATTGTGCTTGGTTTTCCACATATACTGACTGGCGCCTAAAAAACTTGCGATATTAGAGGCAACACCATTAATCCATTTATAACGGCTGAAACTACCATGAGCGCCGTCGTGCATGACATTAAATCCAATAGCTGCCGTGATGCAACCTAAAAAAACGCTCTCCAATACAGCCCATAATGCGGGCGGCGTAAAAAAAACGAGATGAGTATATGCTGCGATAAAAGTTATTACTAATAAAACCGCTTTAAAATAGAGTTTAAAATTACCTGTGGTGGCCTTACCTTTTTCTTTAAAGTAATCACCAATCCTTTTTTTTAATTCCCCGTGAAAGGAAAGAGGTGTTTTTGGGAATTTTGGAGTTGACATTTTTTTAAAATAGAATTATATTACCTGCAAAGGTAGTTTTAGTTACTCATAAAACGTTCACAAAGTGATTTGTATTATCAACAGGTGAACAAATAATGACATTCCCGTAACAATGTGGTAAACATCTTAGTACTACCTGCTTAGGTCTCGTTTAGCACTAAAGCATCAAGATTCCGCATCCCGATCTTCTTCTCTGAAATAAAACCTTCCGCATATTTTACACCAATACGTTTACCCAGCATCCGCGCCCTTGCGATGACACTGTCTAAAAAATCAGGACTTGAAATGTATGTTTGAGGTCCATGACTGCCCGTGTCAGAATTATAAAATTGGGTGGAGTAGGCTTCTATCGACTTCATCTTTTGCTCAAAAACCCCGCTGATATCAATCAGTATATCAGGTTCATGATACCAATCCTGTAAATACTGAAGAAAATATTTAGGTCGCCATTTTTGCTGTACATTTCCAAGTTCGTCCTTAGTTTCAATTTTAGCAAGACCTGAAAGAAAGAAGGCGTCACTGATCAGGTGTCCGGCCCGGCCATGATCGGGGTGACGGTCATGCAAAATATTACCAATGATTATTTCAGGCTGGTATTTTCGAATGGCTTGTATCAACTTTAACTGGTGTTCTTCATCATTACGGAAAAAACCATCCCGCATCTTAAGGTTTTCCCTGCACTGGGCACCGATGATCATGGCTGCTTTCGCAGCTTCTTCGTAGCGGGTATTTATAGTTCCCCTGGTGCCTAGTTCGCCCTGTGTAAGGTCGACGATACCGATCTTTTTTCCAAGCCTGATCTCATTCACCAACGTGCCCGCACAACCTAATTCTATATCATCCGGGTGAACACCTATTGCGAGGATATCTACTTTAGTCCCGGGACCTCCGGCTGGAGGAATGATTGAACTGTTGGAATCTGAATGTTTTATCATGGTTGGCAGTCTCTAAAAAAATAAGGTTAATTTGTTTCTCCGAAAATAAGATTAAAAGAAAAGATATAGTTTAGATAAGCGGCCTTTTTCTTATCAGGGATTGGGGATTGATTGCCGGAAAGGATTGTTATACCACATACCGTCAATTTCTTTAACGATGTTTTCTATCTGGCGATCTGTCTTATCGGTAAGAGCATAATCCTGTTTTAAGCTGCTGCCAAAAAAGAAGGCAACTGTCTGGTACAATCTAGCGGTTAACCCACCCCGGTATTCTTTCACAATTTCATAGCAATTATTACCTGTCTGGCGGTTGATCAGTTTCATCAATACCCTGCCCTGGTAAACAGAAAGGTTAGACAGCGGGTCACCGAACTGGGCTTTTAATTCTTTTTCTCTCGTTTTAATATAATTTTTACGCTGCCGTTTCGATTCCATCGACGCCATATGGGCATTCATATCATTCAGCAGGAAACCGGCTGTACGGGCGTAAGGATAGGTAACATACACCGCATTCCGCAATCTTGTCCATTCCTGTACATATTTTGCCAGTTTATTTTCTGGCATATTGGATACCCAGGCCATCTCCATTTCTTTATACGGCAACAACTCGCCATTATAATATATGGCCGAAACAATAATTGTATCATGAGAGCCCCAGTTTTTTGCCCGTTCCGAAACGGAGGGAGGGTCAGGAGGAAATTTCGAGGTGGTCGTATCTTTACTCTGCGCAAACAGATCTCCCGTAGCTAACAAAGCACTAAAGATTAAAAGACAGTATTGGGAGCGGTATGATAACGCACAATACATACTAACTGGACGCTAAACTACAAAAAGCCGGTGATTTTTAAAACAAGGACAGTGAAGCTACAAATTCTGTTGTTTAGAAAATTCTAAAATTTCACCTTGCCGGGCTAGTTTATTGAGCTCATTCCGGCGTACTATGCTGATTATTAACCCAGTTACCATCACAATAACTCCCAGCCATAAAATACGTATAAATGGAAATTTATAGGCTTTCAGCGTCACATATTCTAAAATAGAGTCTGTTTCCCTGATGCCCAACTCAACATGGTTTCCTGTTACCTTATTTAGTTTCAATACCAGGTTTTCTGAAGTAACCGTATCGGGTACGGCTAAAAAATTTCCCTTTGCGATGGCCAGTTTAGGAATAGATGTATAGGAGGTGTTATTTTTTGAATGAACTTTTATATGGGCTTCATACAAGGCCCCGCCGGCTCCAAACAATTCTTCAGGCAAGCTGTCTTTCGTTGTTATTTTTTCCAACACCATAAAGCCGGAGGAATAAAAAACACTATCACCAACTTTTAGTTCCCGGTTACGGAATGTAGTTGTATCCTTTACCAGTTCCGGATTGCGCAGCGAAGTAATATAGGTGAATATATCATGGTCCCAATAATGTCTTGAGTCAGGACTTGCCATCAAGCCATCGTTACCCTTATAATTTACAAACGCATTGGGGGTTAAGGTAAATTCCTCTTTTCCGTCTTTACTTTTAAAGTGAATCCGGTAAAACCATAATGGCTTTTGGGGGTGCGAGGAATCGCTTTGGTAGGTAACCAGGTACTTACCCATATCCATAGGAATACCTTTAACCAGTGTAAGATTCTCGCCGGGGTCTCCTGTTATTTTATTATTAGCCTCGCCAAGCGGAACATAAATACCACTTGTATTATGAGACAATATTTCTTTCTTGGAAGATGAAATTAAAATGCCTGCCAGCATTAATGAAAAACCAAAATGTGCAATGGAGGCACCGGAAAGTTTCAACTTACCCTTCATGCCGATCCAGATGTACAAAAGGTTTGCGATTGCTGCATAAATACTGCTGACTATTGCAATCCAGATGGCTATCAGGAAACCAAGGCCCTTTTTATCATAATCAATATTACCAAAGGCCAGTATCAACGAAGCTATCACAGCCGCAATAATAGTTGGGTAAAGAATTTTTTTCCAAAAAAAACTTTTTGATGTCTCTCTATATTTCAGGTATTGTGATACCGCTGTAAGAGCCCCGATTACTATGGCTACAAAAATCTGTACCCGGTTATAAGCAAACTCTACATCTTCCGGTGCGGCTATGTTAGTACCAAAAATCTTATTAAATACCGGCACAGATGTTTTACCAATAATAACCAACCCAGCCAGGAACAATACTAATGAACCGATAAACATCCAGAACTCGCGGGATGAAGCGCTTTCTTCCTGCCGGACTGTTGGAATATACCGGCTGTTCTGAAAGAATAAAACAAATGCAGGAATCAACATGAATCCCATAAAGACCAGCAAATGATATAAAAGAGAATTGCCTTCCCCGGTAAACGCATGCACTGAGGTATCACCTAAAATTCCTGTGCGTGTTAAAAAAGTCGAATACAAAATCAAACCGAAGGAAAAAATAAAAAACAGGAAAGTAGGTTTTAAGGCCCTGCCAGTATGTTTGAAGATTAATAAAGTATGGATGCCCGCTACCATGGTCAGCCAGGGCACCATGGACGCATTTTCCACCGGATCCCAGGCCCAATACCCACCGAATGTAAGTGATTCATAGGCCCACATGCCACCCATCATCACTCCGGTTCCTAATGCGGCTGCCGAAAATAAAGCCCAGGGCAATGCGGCTTTTGTCCATTCTCCGTATTTCTTTGTCCATAAGCCTGCAAATGCAAAAGCGAAAGGGAAAAGTGTGGAGGCAAAGCCAAGAAATAATACGGGTGGATGAATGGTCATCCAGTAATTCTGTAGTAAGGGATTCAGGTCATTACCATCTTTAATGAAAGACAGATAGTCGGGTCTTGAAAAAATAGGCCCGGCAGTTTCATTACGTAATAATGCAAAAGGATTTGATCCGATTTTTTCTCCAAAAAAATAAAGTCCCGTTACCAGGGTAGCGAGGATGAGTTGGGCAAAACTAACTACAGTCATAACAGGAGTTTCCCACTGCCTGCTGTTTTTTATGACCACTAACCCCAGCACACAATGCCAGAAACTCCACAAAAGAAAACTGCCCTCCTGTCCTTCCCAGGTACAGGCCAGCAAGTATTTTGTTTCCAGCGACCGGCTGGTATGCTTCCAGGCATACTGGTATTCGAACAGGTGATTGAAATTGATATAAACAATAAGACCCACCACGGCAAAAACAGAAAAAGCCTCTGTGATAAAAGCGATGCGGGCCAATCTCTTCCAGCTATCCTTATCTTCTTGAATTTTTACAGTAGTTGCTTTGAAGTAAGCGACGGTGGCCACTAATGAAGCCACTAAGGAAAGTATAATAAACAGATGGCCTAACTGGCCAGGCAATAACCGTTCGCCGATATAATCCATGAATGATTAATATTTGGGATCAATTTTAATATCAGAAGGTGATGTCATGGAGGTAGGCAGGTTTTTCTCCGCAACCTTCACATCGTCCTTATATTTACTAGGACATTTCATCAATATTTCCCTGCACTCGAAATGATCATCTTTTATAGCACCTTTTAATACCAGCCTTTCACTATGTTCCAGGTTGTCAGGTTTCGGACTATGATAAACGACCTTAACAGAACTTCCCAGGGAATCAATGACAGTAAAACTTAAGTAATTTGGGTTTTTATAATCATACTCAACAGGCTGAGTCCTGTCCAGTTTTGCAATAAGACTTACTGATTTACCCGGCTTGCTTTTCGCAATCTGCACCGTATCATAAGTAGGGCTGCCTTTTAAAAAGCTTATCAGTACGGCTATTGCAGCAGCAATCAATACCAGCAATACTATTTGGGTTTTCTTCATATTGATCTAAAATTCACGACAAAATTAGGTTAAAAAGGCTAACGAAATTTCTGATAGTTTACTATTTGACATCGTTATAAAACTAACAACAGTTATCATTCTTTCGATTAGGCGATTAAGAACCTAATGTGCAAAACGAATAAAAACATATTTGGTTCAGATTTTGATGCCTTCCCAAACCGGACTACCTTGCATCCCTTTTAAAAACTTACCAGATGCCTGATCTTTCGATTCCTCAGTTTGATCCAAACAGCGCCGGAAATCCCAATAATAATATTTTTGGTTTAATCTTTACGGAAGAAGAAGCCCGGCTGGTCATTATTCCCGTACCCTGGGAAGTAACGGTGAGTTGCAATGCGGGTACCGCCCGCGCAGCGGACCAGATATTCAGGGCGAGCCTGCACGTTGACGTGGTGGACCGGGAAACCGATGAAGCCTGGAAGCAGGGGCTGTTTATGCGCCAGCCAGATAAAAAGATCCTGATGAAAAGTGATTACCTGAGAAAAGAAGCTGAACTATACATAGATTATATTTCGAGGGGGGATGATGTGGCGGATAATCAATTCATGAGTAAAACATTGAAAGAAGTCAATGAAGGCAGCAACTATCTTAACAACTGGATATACGAACAGTCGATTGCCTTGATGAATAAAGGAAAGCTTGTCGCATTACTGGGTGGTGATCATAGTATCACTCTCGGCAACCTGAAAGCTGCAGCGGAAAAACATGGTGAACTCGGGGTATTGCAAATTGATGCGCACTGTGATCTGCGCCAGGCCTACATGGGCTTTGTTTATTCTCACGCCAGTATCATGTATAATGCCTTGAAAGAAATTCCGGAATTAAAAACACTGGTACAGGTGGGTGTCCGCGATTATTCACCCGCAGAATGGGAAGAAGTACAGAGCCATGCTTCCCGTGTTGTTACGTACCTGGATAAAGAAATCAGGCACCGCCAGTATGAAGGACAGACCTGGAAAGAAATTGCTGAAGAAATTGTAAGTAAATTACCCCAAAAGGTCTATATCAGTTTTGATATTGACGGCCTGGATCCTAAATTATGTCCTTCGACCGGAACGCCCGTTCCGGGCGGTTTTGAAACAGAACAACTATTTTATCTTTTCAGTAAAATTATTCAGAGTGGCAGAAACATTATTGGTTTCGACTTAAATGAAGTAGGTACCGGCGAAAGCAGTTGGGACGCTAACGTAGGCGCCAGAATATTATTTAAACTTTGTAACCTGCTTATTGCAAACAATACACCGGCTTCCTGATATGAACCCAGATTATGCAAAAATTTGAGTTGATTTTAAAGAATGAAAAGCGAAAATTCTACGACCGGCTGACCGTTTTCATTTTATTATTTAATACCGCGGCCATATCCTGGTCCTTATTGGCTTTCCATCAGACATTGGCTGAAAAAATCACTGGCATATCCGCTCTCCTACTGCTCCTGTTTGCTTTAACTATTTATCAGCCAGCCAATCCAACCAAAAGAAAAGATGTTCTTTTTATTGTAACGGCCGCGCTAATTTTCGTTTACTGGTTCTTCGCCGGTTATGGGTGGCTAGCTATTATCATTGCAG
>JAOQAL010000164.1 GCA_025963615.1 Chitinophagaceae bacterium
GCTATATTGCTACTCCCTGGATAGCACATAAAAGACTTGTTATCAAAATTAGCTTAACGCCAATGCAATAGCTATCGGGTTAATGGCTGGTATTGAAATTTAAGAAACGGGACACGTAAGGGGGTGAGACAGAAAATCATTCATCGCCCAGCATTCCCTTCACTGCATCCCCTTCATACCCTTTCTGTAATAAATAATCTCTTGTTTTAGCCATTTTACTAAACGGGTTCTTCTCTCCTTTCAGGCTTTCCCATTTTTCCTGATATAGTTTTTGCAGCGTATTATAATAAGCCGTTTCATCAATTTCTTTCAATGCCTTTTTTATATTGTATTCACTTACCTGCTTTTGTTTCAATTCGTATTTTATTTTTACCCGGCCCCATTGTTTTACCCGGAATTTACCGCCGGCGAAAGCGATGGCAAACCGTTCTTCGTTAAGATAATTTTCCTCGATCAACGTACTGATGATTTCATCATGTTCACTTTTTGAGATGCCGAGACGGTACAATTTTTCTTTTACTTCGCTGTGGCTACGTTCCTGGTAACCACAGAAATGTTTTAATTTTTGAAGAGCTTGTTCTTTCGTCAAATACTTTTTGTACATGCTGACAAAACTATAATTACTTTTTCCGGACACTTACGGCAAGCGCCCGGGAAGGGTTGATAAAAAATAACTGCTGAAGATCCTTTTCTGTAAAACCATTTTCTTTCATAGCCGGAATCAACTTGTCGAAAATGGTATTGTAATCGTTGTAATTGCCACCCTGGGATTCGCCAACATGATACCAGCCCGAGTCATGTGAAAGCAATACCTGATCTAAAAGACTGGCGTCTTTCATGTTTTTTAAAAAACTCAAACAGGAAGGAACCGAATCATTGTTTATATTGTCAAAAGAAACCCAGCCACCTGCTTTTGCTGCCCGCATATGAACATCCCTGTTTGTTTCATTCTGTGCGTGTATCCATATCCATGCCTGGGGCGCCACTCCTTTTGACTGAATAATTCGCAATTCTTCCATGGCAGCCTGGCCGTTACCCGTATGAATACCAATCGTGAGTCCAGTAGCTAAATGTGTAATGGCAGTGGCTTCAACAATTTTTTTCTGCGCAGCAGACAAGGGGTAGTTATCCACGCCGGACTTTATGAATCCTGGCCTGATGCCCGATCCATCGATACCATTTTCCCATTCTGCAATCCATCTTTTTGCAAGTTGTTCCGCTGTTTCTGTATAGGCATGCGCAGGCAGGTATTTTTCGCCTGCAGCGCCATAATACCCGGTATTGGTCAGAATCGTTAATCCACTGGCCTCCGATAGCCGTTTCAATAATTTCACATCCCGGCCAATATAGTTTGGTGTGCATTCTATGAATGTTTTACACCCCTTTTCTTTTACCGATAATAATTTGGGTAATGCTGTACGGAATACTTCCTCCGCATCATACCGTGAAGGATCAATTTTATCAGCCCCGGCAAAATCCACCAGCACATGTTCATGCGTCAGGGTAAATCCCATTTTATCCGCATTCATCCATCCGTTTACCGTCATTACCTGATTACTGTTATGTAGATGCATTTTTGCAAATACAAAGTATCCAGCCATCATACAAGCGGATTGCGCAATAAATTCTTTACGGCTTGCCATCGTGAATCATTCCATTTTACAGAACAAATTTAACCAAAAAAACTCCCTTCCTGGCGGCGCTTTAAAACTATAACGGCATTCCTTTAGTAGATGTTGGTTAAAAATTTTTGTGCCATGTTATTTTGTTTTCGATGAGTATTTTATGGCTGCTTGTTTTATCACTGCAGGTCCGTGGGCAACCGATAATCCCTCCGTCACCGGTTGACGTGATGACCGGTTCCTGATCCAGGAAAGACGTGATTATTAACCGCAGCAGCAGTCCAACCAGTCGCCGGAACGCTTGTTTTCCCACCAAAATATTTTTTATGCCATTCTTCAATTTTTCTGGAGAAATCAAGATAGCCGGAAGAAGCATTATTAATAAACTTCATAAAGCCGGCATTGAAATATACCGGGGGAACGAAATGAAAAGCCCATTGCCATGACCCTTTTAATCCGCTATGCACAAATCATTACCATATTAATCCACCGCGGTTTTTTAAGTGTTGGCTGTAATCCAAAAATCAGTAGTTTCGCCCAAACCTGCTATCATGAAACATCCGGGGTAAATTTTCATTATAATTGGTTGGTGAGATGGAAGTTTTATGCTGGTGAGTTCCGTCGGTTCGGTTCAAAATAAAATAAAAAACATACAGATGAAATTTATTGTTTCTTCTTCGGCTTTATTAAAACAGCTGCAGCATATTTCCGGCGTTATTAATGCTAACACGGTATTACCGATACTGGAAGATTTTTTATTTGAAGTTGGAAAGAACAAGCTGACGGTGGTAGCCACTGACCTGGAAACGGTCATGCATATCCAGTTGGACGTTGAAGCCAAAGACAGCGGCAAGGTTTGTATCCCTTCTAAAATTCTTTTAGATTCTCTGAAAAATATTCCGGACCAACCCCTCACGTTCAATATTGATAAAAACTTCTCGGTTGAAATTACCAGTGATAATGGTAAGTATAAGATCATGGGTGAAAACCCGGATAATTTTCCAAAAGCACCCATTGCGGATGACACTACCTCATTTACCATGACGGCTTCGGCCCTTGTAACAGCCATCAATAAAACTTTATTCGCTACCAGTAGTGATGACCTTCGCCCGGCCATGACAGGTGTTTTCTTTGAGCTGGATAAGAAAGGAATTCAATTTGTAGCTACTGATGCACACCGCCTGGTGCGTTATAAGCGTACCGATGCGAAAGCCGCGAAGACTGATTCGTTTATTGCTCCGCGTAAGCCACTCAATTTATTGAAATCAGCTATTCCGGATAATGACGATGAAATCACCCTGAGTTATAATAGCAATCACCTGTTTGTAACTCATGGCACTACTCAAATGAGTTGCCGGCTTATTGATGCCCGTTTCCCGGATTACAAAGTGGTGATTCCACTGGATAACCCCTACCGGCTTACATTAAATAAGAACGATTTTCAAAGCGCCTTGCGCCGGGTCAGTGTATTCAGTAATAAAAGCACCAACCAGGTAGCCTTGAGTATCAGCGGCAGCGAATTGCAATTGGCCGCGCAGGATGTTGATTTCAGCTTTGAAGGAACGGAAAGAATGAAATGCCAGTATGATGGTGAGGATCTTACGATTGCCTTTAATGCAAAATTTTTAATTGAAATGCTGAATGCCGCTGATAGCGATGAAATAAAAATAGAATTATCAACTCCCACCAAAGCGGGCATTATTAAGCAGACAGAGCAGGAAGAAAATGAAGAATTATTAATGCTGGTTATGCCGCTGATGTTGAACCAATAAGCGCGGTTCCTGGCAATTAGCCGTGATTTTTGAGATTAGTTGGATTATAAGGATATTTGAAAGCTCTCCAACGGGGGCTTTTTA
>JAOQAL010000177.1 GCA_025963615.1 Chitinophagaceae bacterium
ACATCGGTCAACCGGTACCTTCTTCCCTGGTGTTTAAATACAAGTTGCTCATGATTTAAACCCATCAGCGACAAAATCGTTGCATGAAAATCGTGAACATGAACAGGATCTTTAATAATATTATATCCAAAATCATCTGTTTCACCATATACCCCGGGCTTTACACCACCACCAGCCATCCATACCGTAAAGCAGCGCGGATGATGATCACGGCCATAATTGTCTTTTGACAATTTGCCCTGGCAATAATTAGTGCGGCCAAATTCACCGCCCCATATCACCAGGGTTTCATCCAGTAACCCCCTTTGTTTTAAATCTGTAATCAGGGCCGCACTGGCCTGATCAACATCTTTACATTGTCCTTTAATTTCGTTCGGCAGGTTGCCGTGTGAATCCCATCCCTGATGGTACAATTGTACAAAGCGGGTACCATTTTCGCTCAGCTTTCTTGCCAGTAAACAATTGGCGGCGAATGTACCGGGTATCAAACAATCTGGCCCATATAATTTTATAATGGACTCCGGTTCTTTCGACATATCTGTTATTTCCGGTACCGCCGTTTGCATGCGAAACGCCATTTCATACTGTTGAATCTTTGTATTAATCTCCGGGTCGCCAAATTCTTTATAGGAAACTTCGTTTAATGCTCCCAGCTTGTCAAGCATTCTTCTTCTGTCAGCCTTATCAACCCCATCCGGATTATTCAAATACAAAACAGGATTTTCACCACTGCTGAATTGCACCCCCTGGTGAATGGAATCTAAAAATCCATTCGTCCATAATTTTGCATACACTCCCTGTCCATTACCTTTCCCTTTTGATAACAGCACACAAAATGCGGGAAGATTTTTATTCTCACTTCCCAAACCATAACTCAGCCAGGCACCCATACTGGGCCTGTTGCCAACCTGCGCGCCACTTTGAAAAAAAGTTAAGGCAGGATCATGATTAATGGCTTCGGTAAATAAACTTCTTATCACGCAAAGATCATCTACCACGCCAGCCGTATGGGGCAATAATTCACTGATATAATTCCTTGCTTCACCATATTGATCGAACCGGAAAGCGGTCCCTGCCAATGGAAATTTTTTCTGGTCGGATGTCATACCTGTCAGCCGCTGTCCGTTGCGGATACTGGCCGGCAAATCTTCTCCCTGCATTTTCTGCAGCATGGGTTTGTAATCGAACAAATCAAGCTGCGAAGGCGCTCCATTCTGAAACAGGTAAATTATTCTTTTTGCTTTGGGAGCAAAATGCGGCAGGCCCGTCATCGCTATTTCTTCTTCACCTTTGCTGAATAAATCGGGGATCAGCAACGAACCCAATGCGACACTACCGATACCCAAACTTAACCGCGATAAAAAACGACGGCGGTTAAAGTTAAGTCCATGTTCAAGAATTTCTTTTTGCATAAATTATTTTTTCAACTATTTTCTTACCTCACCAAAGAAAAGGAAATACCAATAATCAACCTGAATAACTGTCCCATCAGCTTTGTTCTTGACTACCCATTTAAAAGATCTTTGATTCAATCCGAACGTTCCTGAAAGCAAGGGCTGTGCGGATCGGGGTCTCTACCCCTTCGTTATCGTTTCTTCTAAATTATAAATCGTATTGATCGTTTTCATTAAAGCCGCTGATAGAACCGGGTCTGCTTTTTCGTCCATTTTATATTCACCCACTTTTAAGGTAAGCTGCGCATCCAGTTTTTTTTCTTTAAACAATTGCAATTGTTCTCCATAGTAATCCTGCAGGATTTTTAATTCCTGTTCTGTCGCTTTCCGGCAGACAATTAAACGAAACGCTTTATTTATTTTATCGCTGACAGCGCCTTGCTCATTTACTAATTTTTGTGCAAGCACCCGGGATGCTTCTAAAACAGTTGGGTCATTCATCATGATCAATGCCTGTAACGGCGTATTCGTCTTTAACCGCTTTACTTCACATTGGTCGCGGTTGCTGGCATCAAACATTGTCATGGAAGGCGGAGGAACAGTCAACTTGATAAATGTATACATTCCTCTCCTGTATAATGAATCTCCATGATCCTGTTTGTAGGTCGCTAATACCCCACGTCCTGAGGTAGCGGATTCCCAAAGGCCTTTCGGCTGGTAAGGTTTTACGCTGGGACCACCCAGGGTTCTTACCAGTAAACCACTGCTTGATAAAACAATATCCCTTACAAATTCCGCAGGCAGGCGAAAACGTGGGCCCCTGGATAAGTAGATATTTTCCGGATCTGCTTTTAACTTTTCTTCCGTCACTTTAGCGCTTTGGCGGTAGGTAGCACTCATCACAAATTGTTTCACCAACCTTTTTATATCCCACCCATGCTCCATAAAATCAACAGCAAGCCAATCTAATAATTCAGGATGAGTTGGTAATTCGCCCTGCATACCAAAATCACCAGTTGATTTAACAATGCCACGCCCAAAAAACTCATGCCATAACTGGTTTACAAATACGCGGGCAGTTAACGGATTTTTTTTATTGACGGTCCAGGCAGCCAGACCCAGCCGGTTGCGTGGGTATTGCAGCGTATCAAATTTCATGACAGCCGGAATGGCCGCAGCGCTTACTTGTACCGTAGGCGCATCATACACGCCCCGGTTTAATACATAAGTTTTACGCAGGGTATCCCGTTCTCCCAGGACCGACACCGTTAATTTTCCCGTGTCTTTAAAATTGATAAAATTCAAAAGTTTTTGCCGGTCTTTATCATCAATGGTCAACAATGGATTTTTGGCGGGTTTTGATTGTGACACATCCCCTTCGTAACCCACTTCCTTGGTATTGTTGAAAAATGCAAACAAAGAATAATAGTCTTTTTGCTTGAATGGATCATACTTGTGATCATGGCATTGTGCGCATTCAATCGTGATGCCCATGATCCCCTTGCCATAGGTTTTAGTTTTATCCAGGATGTACTCTATACGGTATTCCTCAGGAACTACGCCTCCTTCTTCTGTATACTTGTGATTCCGGAAAAAAGCTGTTGCCAGTACCTGTTCTTTTGTAGCATTGGGCAGCATGTCACCGGCTATCTGCCAGGTCAGGAATTTGTCATAGGAAAGATTATCGTTGAAAGCATGGATGAGCCAATCACGCCAGGGCCATTGGGTGCGGATATTATCATCCTGGTAACCGTAGGAATCCGCATAACGGGCGATATCCAGCCAATGCAGCGCCATTTTCTCGCCGTACGCACTGTTGTGCAATAAAATGTCAACGACCTTTTCATAAGCGTTGGCGCTTTTGTCATTTATAAAATCATCCATCATTTGCAGCGATGGCGGCAGGCCTGTTAAATCTTCAGAAACCCTTTTCAGCAACCTTTCTTTATCTGCTTCTTCACTGGGCGTTAGCCCTTTTTCCTTTATCTTATCCAGGATGAAGTAATCAATTTCATTTTTTACCCATTTTTTATCTTCTGTTGCAGGCAGCGCTGCTTTCACAGGACCGGCAAATGCCCAATGCTTTTCATATTTAGCTCCCTGCTTTATCCATTTTTTTATTACCGCTATCTCGTGTTCGTTTAATAAACCCAGGTGCGATTCCGGGGCAGGCATCTGGTAACCTGGATCGGAAGAGGAAATTCTTTTAAACACTTCGCTTTCTTCCGGCTTTCCGGGAACGAATGCAAAAGCGCCTTTGGTTTCCTTCAGTGGTACAAATGCTGAATCGGCGATGTCGAGACGAAGCTTCGCTTTGCGTTTATTTGCATCGGGACCATGACAGGCAAAACATTTGTCGGATAAAATAGGACGCACATCGAAATTGTAGCTGATGGTTTTAGGTAACGCATTGCCATCCTTACTGTTACAAGATTGTGAAAGAAAAATTATTCCTGCGAAGAAAAGAAAGACGATCACAAAAACCCGGAAGCTACTCATACGGCAAATATTGACCTTCTAAATTAGAAAATAGAAAGATAAACCCGCTGTTTTTATACATATATTTTAAAACAATCGTTTGCGAAATAAATCATGCTTTAAGCATTCAGTGCGTGTTTAAATTTCAATATACAGGGAATTACGGGTAAAAGTCACCGTGAGCCTGCGTTGCAGTAGTAATTATGCCGCATGTCTTACTCAACATTCTCCGATCATGCTATATATTTTCCTTTATCTCATCCTTTCCGGGAAGTATATAATAGCAAGCCGGATTTATAATTGGCATTAAGGTACCCAACAGAATTTTCTTTAAAAAGATATCGGTAGTCCCCGTCGGCGTAGTAGATCCATTTACCGTATTTTAAATGGGGATTTGGATGATGATCATAAGTTGCTATTACGATGCCTTCTGCCAGAAAGGTATCGGAGGCAAAACGGTTATATCGCTGGTAGGAGACAATATTGTCATTATTATCGTACGAATAGGCATGATATTCCAAAACCTTGTCTGTACCAAAATAACTGGTATCGGAAATAATCCGGCCCTGTTCATCGTAAGCATATATGCTGATGGTATCGGGTATCGTTTGCCCGGCTGCGATGCCGATCTTGCAACTTATGCGACCCAGCGAATCGTAAACCATTGTTACACCCCATACATTTCCGGCTTTGTATCTCAGCAATTTTCCCGGGGCACTGTAAATCAACGAATCCCCACCTAAGCCACCCGAGCCTGACGAAATCGATACAAGGTCGCCTGAGGAATTATACCTATAATAGAGTGTAGAAACAGAACCCGATACACTATCAAGATATACTTCTTTATCGAGGGTCGTTCCTCCTGAAAGAGGGGGTGCTACCGGTTTGTCTTTTTTGGAGGATGTTATTATCAGTATTGTAAAGGCAATAAACGAACTTAAGATTTTGAAGTTAAGTTTCATCCAGGAAAGGTTTTACTAAAATTAATTATAAATATTCATTCGAAGGAGAAGCTGAGCCTGGAATAAAGACAACCTAAAATGTCATTGATACCTTTTTTTCGCAATAGGCTCAATCCTGATTCACAATAAAGATTTTGAAATTTATTTTTAATACCCGTGAGGAAGAACAATCATAAAAATTTTTATTTTACTCCTGGAATTATTTCCGGGCGATTCTCGTTTCGAGGCTTGATGCACGCTGGTATTTTATAACTTTCTGCCCCGCAACTGAAGCCGATTGAAAAACTGATGATGACGTTAACAACAAAAAGTCAAATAGAATTTGGTCAAGCCCGATATTGGCTGATATTAGTTTATTCGCCAGCCGGATATGTCGCTTAGTAGCGATATTTACGTGTAGTAGTCAGTATTTAATCTGAAAGAAAAGGGATTCTTTTAGTAATTCTAGGGAACCGAATTAATTAGCTTAGCGATACTGCTGATATACCTTTATTTTATGGACATTTATTGATTTTTATAGCGTACTTTCAGAAAAGAGCACAAGAAGGAAACAGATTTAAATCCAAAATTATTTTAAGGGTTATGAAAATATTCCTGATATTATTCACCCTCGTTTCAACTATAAGTCTGAAGACACAAGTAACCGTCTCGGGATTCGTAAAAAACTGTAAAGACTCGTCATTCTCTATTATTGAAACAGGAGGTGGTCATAATATTACTCAAGCATGGCGGGACAAGAGGGTTAAAGCAATCATTAACAACAATAGCCATTTTAAAGTTACAATTCCTGAAGAAGGGATTAGCTCCTGGTATATTAAGACTAATGCAGGAAATCAGATTTTTGATTTGATAAAGGGGGAAAACTTAAGATTCATAGCAGATTTTTCACAGGAAAAGCCGCTTCGTGCTATTGGAAATAACGCAGACGACTTTAATTATTCTGTTTATGCGAACGACAAGATGCCTAAGGATATAAAAGCAAAATATCTTGAAGGAATCAAGAACAGAAATATAGATAGTGTTTTAACGTGTAGAAAAGAGTATGCAGCATTTGAAAGGAAAATGCTGAGTCAATATAAAAATACACGTCAAATGTCCATTATCTATTATAACTGGATCAAATCGAAATATTTATATGAACCATTTGAAAGAACGATGGTTGAAAATATAGAGAATTTGAACTTTATAGATAATCAAACTCTATCAAAACTATTTGAAAATGGTATTAATGATGATTATGCAGCCTTAAATACATCCGAATATAACGACCTAGTAGGGCTTTATACAATCGCAAAATTCAACGAGAAGAACATAAAAAAACCTACAAGAAGCGAGCGCTTCAATTTTATCGCCGATGATACTATTTTAAAAGGGTCTACAAAGGAAGTCTATTTGTCCAGATTTATGTCCGGACTAACAAGGCTTCCAGATAGTGTTTACAATCCTTTACTAGAAAAGTATAATAAAATAGTTCGAAGTAAAAAGTTAAAAACCTATGTGGCCGATAGAAGAAATGATTATTTAAAACCTGTAATATCTAAAACCGAAGATTTTTCACAAGGAAGCTCGATTAATGAAATTTTTAAAAAGTATAAGGGAAAAATCATTTACGTAGATTTTTGGGCAAGCTGGTGTGTGCCTTGCCGTGCAGAAATGCCTAACGCAGCGCAATTAAAGGATAAATTAAAAGGAAAGGATATTATCTTCATTTACTTTGGATACAATGACAAAGAAAAAGCCTGGTTAAAAGCCCGAGACCAGATTCAAATAGAGGGAGAACACTATCTGCTAAATGAAAAAATGATAAAAGAAGCAGAAGCTGTATTTGAGATAAATGGCATACCGCATTATGCAATTATTAATAAAAACGGAACAATTGTGAATAAACGAGCGGACCGACCGAATGAAGTGTATGAACAGTTAATAAAACTTATTGAAGAATAAATTCTGAGACAAAGCCCTCTTGTACAGATAAAAAAGATAGTAATGTTTATTGAAACAGTAGGGGTGAACCCTTATGGTGAGAGCTTTTTCGTTAAGCCTCATATAACCAAACCCCTTGTTGTTAGCGGCGGCGGTAGTGTCTCAGTTTGAAATCAATTAAATAAAGAACCTCACGATTAGCTCAAAAATTACAAGCCCAACCAATGAAAATAAAAATGAGGAAGATTTTTTTAAACCCGAATTTTTCCTAAGAATAAAAAAGAAATAACAAAGGCCATTAGATTTATAGCTCCAATTGTCAAGTATTTAATAACAAACAAGTTATTAAGCTCTACAACATTCATTTCACCTTGACTTAGATAAATATTTTTGACTGTAAATCTGATTAGGAAATCCAATAACATAACAATTGCAATGGTGACAAAAGTAGCCAATACGGCCTTTGAATTAGTCATATAAGGATGTCTTAATCATTTTCAATGCTTGACCGAATAAGCAAAGGTTTTGTATATTTGCTTCATCGCCAAAAAAGTAAAATTACCTGCAGATAGCAGACACAAATAGACGGGCAAAATCAGGATTACCCCCAATGGCTGCCGGCTTAACTAAAAGGTTTATGAGTTTAGAAGCTATTGCAAACTTAGTTGTAGACGAAGCACCAAAGAAAAGAGGAGCCTATAAAAAGAGAATTTCAAACTGAGACACTACCCAATTTACCTTATGAGAACAAACGTGCCTTTTTTTGTATAAGTTACATTATTTTCACCGGTATACTTGCATAAATACACAAAAACACCTGATGGTTGTAGTTCGTTTCTAAATATACCGTCCCACTTTGCGTTATAATCATTTGTTTTAAATACTACCTCACCATTCCTGTTATAAAGCGCCAATTTGAAACTTTTAACCGGGCAACCATTTACCATTGCTCCGAAACGGTCATTTTTACCATCGCTATTGGGGGTAAATGCACCGGGCAATATGACACAATTCTCCGGTGTGCTGCATGCTTCTACCCTAAGAATTGCGGAAGAGTTGATGCGGCAACCATTGGTATCGATTGCCTGCAGTGTTATCGCTTTGTTTTCCGTAGCATTAAGCATCGTCTGGTTACCTTGCCCACCAGTATTCCATAATAAACTGGTCAATGCGCCCGGAGGGGACAGTGCTTTGAAGGTTACTGAGGTATTGTAACATACAGCTGTATCCGCGGGGGTGATAGTTACATTGATACCAGGTGCAAACTTAATCGTAAAGTTTTCTTTGTAAGGACATTTAAAGTTATCAAAAACCGCAATTTCATGTGTGCCTGGCTGTAATTGATCAATCTGGGGGCGGCCGCTATGGTCTACCTGGTCAACTGAATAGGTATAGGGCGAAGATCCTCCCTGTATCGATGAAACACTAATTGCCCCGGTAAGCGACCCACATACAGCATCATCCACCTTATATTGTATTTCGGATGGCCCATCTGTATTTTTAATGGTGATACCAGATTTTGTTAACATACAATTCTTATTATCCTTTATATATAGCGTGTAACTGCCCGCGTCAAGGTTTGAAAACTGCGGAGTGGCAAAAAAGTCGGCATTATTAATCGAGTAGGTATACGGGGCGGAACCTCCCAGTACAGACGGCACCTGCAGGCCACCAAGACCAGACAAACAATGATCATCGCTTAACGTAATGACTGCATCAGTTGCCGGCGTCGCCTGCCTGATAGTAACTGTTTTTGAAATACTGCAACCTCCTATATCCGTCGCTGTTAGCAGGTAGTCAGCTGCCGCCAGATTGGTAAAGCTTCCGGATGAAGACGACAATGTATTTAGGGTGTAATTATAGGGCGACATGCCGCCGTATGCCACTGCATTCAGTTGGCCGGTAGCCTGGTTACAGTTACCCGTTATCGTGCCTATATCAATTTGAGATGGCCCTGATATCCTGGCTACGTTAACGGTACCCATGAACTGGCAACCAGCCGCGTCTTTAATATGAACCATATAACTGCCGGAATCGAGACCGTTAAAAAATGGAGAAGCGCTAAAAGAACCCTGATCAATTGCAAATGTATAAGGCGCTTGCCCTCCAGCCGGCAAAATCATATTTATGCTTCCATTTGCCTTGTCACAATTTTCTTTGGTGATTGTGCAGGCAAATCCAACGACTCCCTGCGGTGGCGGTGGTACGTTAAACTTCAAGTGCTTGGTAAGGCCCTTACTATCGGTAACGGTCACGCTATAATTGCCCTGCCCGACGCCCGATATTGACGGTGTAGTTGCTCCCGTGTTCCATTGAAAGGTAAACGGCGCTGTTCCACAGCTTACGGTGAGGCCTATACGTCCATTGGGAGTACAACTCGTAGGGGGTGTAACAAGGGAATCTACTTTCAGCGTCTGCCACTTCAACTCCAATAAAAAAGCTGCTATATTGGAGGCTTTCGGATCGAAATAGGCGCCGTTCCCTGGATTCGTGAGATCCGGGTTTGGATAATATTGACCGATTCGCTGATCCCCGAAAATATAAATTGAATTTCCTCGTTTATCGACTGTCATTTCAGAGGCCTCATAATATTCCGCCACCCAATCGGCCAGTGAGAGATAGACAGTATTGCCATCTTTATCGAATGTTAGAAAAACCGGACCGGTAGCTGAATTGTATTTCGATGTCTGAGCATCCCAGAAAAAAGAACCGGGACAGTCCGTATTTTTTGTCGGGAATGTCCACCAGAAATCATTCATCTGCCCCAGCACCTGAAATTGGTTATTGACAGGATCAAATTCTATCTGCCGCAGCGTATAATTCCGGGTTGTAGGAATTGATTTTTCCCATACAAGGTTGGTACCTGAATTGAATTTTGCAAAATTACGCCCGGATGCTATGTAAACATCTCCCGCATCATCCGTGGTAATATCCATTCCTGCAAAGCTGCCGGGATACCTGGTTGACCACACAATGGTTCTCGCAGGGTTAAACTTTGTTATCATAACATTGTTCGGATTCGTCGCTGTATTAAAGTATCCGCCTGCATCGACTAATGGATATTCAGAAGAACGGCCCGCACCAATAATGTAAACATTGCCGAATTTGTCCGCATGAACGCGTGTGCCGAGATTATCATCATCGTTACCTTCAATTCTTGTTGACCATACCAGCCGGTTGGATGGATCGAACTGGGAAATAAAAAAAGTAAACGCTACATATTGGGGGTTTGTCACACAAAAAGCGCCGTTGCCCGGATCCACTGTCGGGAAAAAATCGCTCCGTGAATGTCCTACGAGATATACATTACCGAGATAATCCGAAGTCATGTCCGTAATGCCAGTTAAAGATGCAGCGAAAATTGAACACCATGTCAATCTTCCTCTATCATCAAACTTAGCTATGAAGTTTCTTGCGTATGCATTGCCCGCGTCGAAATAGCCACCGTTATCCAATAACGGAATGGGGCAATTGCCATTTGCAAATTCAGCAGTAGCAAAAAGATTACCCCATTTGTCCGTAGTTATTTTCCGGCTTCTTATGGGTTTGGCTCCGCCAAAATAAGTGGACCACAACAACTGACCTGCGGGTGTAAACTTCATCAGGATCATTGATCCGTTAGGCGCCGAAGCAAAATCCTGATAATAGGCCCCTCCGCCAGGATTAAATGTTGGAAAGGGGGTTTGATCGCTTGCATAAAGCTGGACATACAGATTATTTGCAGAATCAACGCGCACACCTGTTCCCACTACCTCATTGTAGTTTTGTGTTATCAGTGTACTACTTAGATATGTGCCCCAATAGACATCGGGATCTATTACCAGCGTTTTAGTATGATCGTAAGTTGCCAGCCCAAACTGAATATCCATTTTTTTGGTTATAAACGATGATTCAACCTTTTGTTTGTTTCCTTTGTCGGCGATCGTATAAGCATAAGGATTAGCTTCATTAATAAAGCCCATTTGTGTCTTTATATTCAACCCCTCCCCGGTGAGGGCAATTTTTGCATTATCGGAATACCGAAGCTTTATGTCTTCAGGTCTTGCACCTGGATGAACGATAAATTCATATTTGAGCGAAACACTGTCGCCTTGTTGCTGAAGAAAAATGCGCCAATCGACGCCTGAATAAACATCCTTTATTAGGATTTCGTTCTTTAATCTTTGTGCTGCGCCATTTTCTGAATACGAGTCGAAATAGAAATTATATAATGCGTCTGGAGCTGCATCTTTCGTTTCGATTTTATTTGGCCGGATCTGCGCATTTAAAAGTGATATATCCACCCTTTCCAATTCAAAGTGAGTGAGCGTATCGCTGTTTTTGATTGATTTTGTAACAACCGTGCTGTTCTTTTTCTCTTTTATTTTATAAAACAGAAAAGACAACCCTTTACTTGTTATGTAAATGCTCCGGTTGTTTAACTGACCATAATATAAAACCGAGTTCACGGGAAGATTTTTCATATCCCTTATTTGACCTGCATTTTTAAGGAACCCTGTATAACGGATAGCGTGGGCTTGCAAAGTTGCTATTGCCGGGGATGTCAGCCTTGCCTGGCCGAACGAATATTGTACGAGGAAAAGCAATAAAATGACCCTGGTGGTTCGTATAATCATTGGCGCGACAAAATAGGAAATATAACGTGTAATTCATAATCGGAAAACCAAAATTGGAAGCCCTTCATTAAACCACTGCAGCGGGTTAAGAAACGCTGTAATTGGAAACACTAACAATAATGGTAAAGGTGAAAACTAATCGAATAATGAATTCAGAATTCCGAGGGTAAGTTGACAATAAAAAAATGAGAATTTGCCACCTTTTTTGCCTCCCCATCTAAATTATTAAAACATTAATAATTTAAAATCAACAAGATAAGAATATAATTAGCGGAGACTGAGGGATTCGAACCCTCGATACGGTTTCCCGTATACACACTTTCTCCCGACTTGGGGTCGGGACTCCTTCAACCACCCGGACAAGTCAACCAATTTTTTAATAATTGTTCAATGTAT